>NZ_JBEHGL010000012.1:0-76610 GCF_040225085.1 Streptococcus jiangjianxini
TGATGGTAGCCGTTTCAGTACTGGCTGATAAATTGTCAAGCAGGGTGCTTAGCTGTTTCTTACTATCCGTTATTCGGGAATTTAACTTATCTACTTCTGCTTTTTCTGCTTCCGTTACTACACCATCTGCTTCAGCTTCGGCTTTTTTGGTTTTAGCAGATTGAGCAACTTGCTCGGCAGTCGCGACAGCATTTTTAACAACCCTGAGGACTTCAGCTTCTTCAGCATCTTCTTTACCATTACTATCGGCATCGTTGACCTTTACTTCTGAAGTGGTGACTTTTGAAAGACGGTCTTTGAGTTCTTTTGTTTCTGAATTTTCTGGCAAAGTATCAACGAACTGTTCTGCTAATTTTTTGCTCTTAGTTACTTCTGCATTTAATGCATCGACTTCTTGTTTTTCTGCTGGATTGACAACACCATCTGCTTCAACTGCTGTTTTCTTTGCTGCAGCAGCTTTAGCTTTAATCTCAGTTGATGTCGTATAGAAGTCAGCCCTAGCAATGGCAGTGTCCGGTTTATCGGATTTGACCTTATTATCAGCAGTGCCAACAGTGACTTCTGAAGTGGTGACTTTTGAAAGACGGTCTTTGATGGTAGCCGTTTCAGTACTGGCTGATAAATTGTCAAGCAGGGTGCTTAGCTGTTTCTTACTATCCGTTATTCGGGAATTTAACTTATCTACTTCTGCTTTTTCTGCTTCCGTTACTACACCATCTGCTTCAGCTTCGGCTTTTTTGGTTTTAGCAGATTGAGCAACTTGCTCGGCAGTCGCGACAGCATTTTTAACAACCCTGAGGACTTCAGCTTCTTCAGCATCTTCTTTACCATTACTATCGGCATCGTTGACCTTTACTTCTGAAGTGGTGACTTTTGAAAGACGGTCTTTGAGTTCTTTTGTTTCTGAATTTTCTGGCAAAGTATCAACGAACTGTTCTGCTAATTTTTTGCTCTTAGTTACTTCTGCATTTAATGCATCGACTTCTTGTTTTTCTGCTGGATTGACAACACCATCTGCTTCAACTGCTCCTTCCGCTGCCTTGGTAGTTTCCTCCTCATCCGCCTTTGGTTCTTCCCCATTGTCTGGTTGGTCATCCAGTTCTTTTTCAACATCACTTGCTTCAGGTATTTGAATTCTATTAAGTCGGCCAATTAATTCCTTTGATTCAGGAATGCTATTCAACTTGTTAACTAACAAAGTCGCATTGTCTTTTGCATTTTTTATTTCTATAGCATCCCCTGTTTTCTCCGCTTCTTCTGCCGCATCTACTGCTTTTTCAGCCTCTTCAAGAGCATCATCTATATCATCCGGGCGACCATTGTGATTTGTGTCATTGACTTTTACTTCAGCTGTTTTAATACCAGCCAGACGGAGTAGCAACCCTTCTTTGCGTATATCATTTTTTAAATCATGAACCAATGAATATGCTTGTTGCTTTAATTCTTCTACTTCAGCATTCAGTTTCTCTACTAGAAATTTATCCGTTGAGTTAATAACACCTTTACCATTCAATTCAACTATTTTACTTCTAACATTATCTAACGCTTCTTCAGCAGCATTAACAGCTTTTATTGCTTCATCTATTGACGCGCTCTCATCTTTATCTCCACCTTCAGTTCCAGCCTTTTGTTCTACTTTCGGAGTATCTACTTTTGGTACATTAGATTCAGCCGTTTTATCTTCTATATCATCACCGGAAGCTTGACCGTTACTTTCTCTTCCAGTATCTCTCTCTTCGGGTACTTGAATTGGATTAATTTTGTTAAGTTCTTCCGTAAGTGAATTTTTAAACGCATCAGTTCTCAATTCTTGAACCAATTTCCACACTGTATTCTTCTTCTCGGCAAGTGCATTATTCAATTGAGTTACTTCATTTTTATCGGCAGAACTAATCAGAGCACCTTTAGCTTTCAATTCAGCTATTTTAGTTTCAACAGCTTTAAAAGCCTCTTCTGCTTCTCTAAGGGCATTTATTGCAGCTTGAAATACTTTATTTTCAGCATCCCAATCTATTTCTTCTTCACCAGCCTCAGCGTTCAACTGTGCTGGTTGCATTGTTTCTGCTTCAGTACTAACTGGTTGTGCTTCTTCATCAACTTCGGTAGGCGCAGGAGCTGTTATTTCTTGGTTTTGGCTTTCTGACACCTCAGCGTTGCTTGTTTCTGAACTAGCTGAGACGGTAGACATTGCGTCTGTTTCGGAAACCGGTTCTTTGGCAACCGCTTCCATTCCAGTGCTTCCTGCATTTGACTGAGCTACATTATCCGTACTAGAGAATTGCTCAATAGTCCCCTCTTGTACACTATCAGCTGATACTTCAGGTACAGCTAGACCTAAAAGAACAGTTCCTAAAAGAACAGATGCTGCTCCAAATGAATATTTACGAATAGAAAAGCGTTGTTTTTGATTTAAAAACATCGTTACCTCCTGATTTCCTTAAAAAATTGGTCACTCTTTAATAAATTATAAACAGCCATTTTATAATATAATATTTACATTATAAAAACAATATTTAACTGTTATTTTTTTGTATTCTTTTTTACCATAAAATAACAGTTATCCCCCTTAGATGACTTTATTTGATTATCCAAATGGGAAATCCAATAGATAAACCGGATTCTATTTTCATAATAGTGTTACATCCTTAAATTATTCTTAAAGAATGACTCCTTTATTTTTTAATATAACCTTCTCTGATAGTTTTAAAGAGCAAGTTGATGACTTAAGTCATATGTCAGATAACTATCATCTTTCCCCTTCATTTTTCACCAAGTGCCTTCAAAGCTTAAGGTGCTTCCTTCATCTGCTATTACTATCATAAAAAAGCTTACAGGACCCTCTTTCTCAACTTCCAATATTCTTGTCACCGGCTCAGGACACACTAAAAACCACAACCCCTTTTGCAACACTTGTGGTTATCAAATGGGTATGTTGTGGTTTTAGTGTTATTATTTTTTAATTATTCTTTCTTTATTATGGAATTTCTAATCAAGGTAAGTATGCATCGGATAGGTCAAGTATTCGACATCACGCGCTTTTTCACAGGTTACAAAACCTGCTGGTGCATCAAGTACAGTTGGGATACGATTGACGATGGTTGCGCAGGTATGAGCGACTGTATCAGGCTTGCTGACAGAGAATACCAAGTCTGGTTCTCCAATAATTTCCCAATCACACATGTCTCCATCGTCTTCACGATAGACTTTTCCAATACATTCAACTTCTAAAGTGATTCCTTGATGAGTGTGGATGGTTGTTACTGCCGACATACCGGTCACATCACCTGCTGGGATAGAGCGGCCAAGCGTTTCAGAATAAATGGTTTCATCTAAAATATAAGGGACGCTCTTTTGAGAAATGTCTTTGATGGTCCAATTCATTTTCGAACAAATCCCCTCAGCAGCATTCCACATGTAAGATGGCAAGCTTTCAGCAGCGGCAATTTCTTTGTCAAAACGATCTATGTCATATCCTGCACCATGCGCTTCTGCCAGTGCCAAGCCGTAATCTTCAACATTGTAGCTAACTGCTCCTTTAATCTTTGTAATCTTATTGACCCCTGCCATCATTAGACACGGCATATTAATCCAGTAAATATCTTGCATACCAGATCCCATAATCGTTACACCATGTTGTTTAGCCAGTTTATCCAAACGGTTGGTTTCTGATGGGGAAGTTGTCCAAGGGTAGATCGCTTCTTCGCAGGTTGAAATGACGTTAACGCCATGTTTGATGGCTGTTTCGTAAAACTCGTACATTTCCGGCATATAGGAGAAAATAGTAACAATGGCAATATCGGCATCACAGCTTGAAAAAACTGCTTCAGCATCACTTGAGATGGTAACGCCTGTTTTGTAACCTAAGTCTGCAAAATCACCAATGTCCTGTCCGACAACTGCTGGATTATTATCAATAGCACCAACAATCTCAGCCCCATGATCCAACAAGTAGCGAAGCAATACTTTCGACATTTTTCCACAACCATATTGAACGACACGTACTTTAGAGTTTTTCATTGTAAACCCTCCTTTTTATTTGTTATCGTTTTCACAATTATAGTATAATGTCTCTAGTAACTAGAGAGTCAATAGAGAGTCTAAAAAAACATGAAAACTATTTTACGTATCGGAGAATTCTCCAAACTGAACAATATTTCTATCCGTACCTTACGCTTTTACGATAAGATTGGTCTGCTTCGTCCCTACCAGATTGATGAGGAAACGAATTATCGCTACTACCATCTCAATCAATCTTCCATTGTGGACGCTATTCAATACCTAAGACAACTCGACTTTTCGTTGGAAGACATTAAAAAAATCTTGTCAGATAAGACAAGTCCCCATCTTCATCAATTAATCGAAAATCGCTATCAGGAGTTGCTTCAAGAAAAAGAAGCCTTGGAACATCGGATCGCAGAGATCGACGCTTTTCGCAAAGGTGCTCTGCTTTACACCGAGCATAAATCCAGCAGGGAACTTGCTATTGTGACAATGCCCGAGCGTTTCATTTGGACTTTTGAGTTATCCCGAAATATCTATCAAATGACTAATGAAGAGTATGAAATTTATTTGCGCTATTTAAAGCAAGAGATTTTTTCGCATAATCCCTTTTATGAACACTTTGGTAAAATCGGATCTCTCATGCAAGCCGAACAGTTTAGGCAACAGAACTGGGTGTCAACACAATTTGTTCTCTTTCACAATCCTTACTTCCAATCACCTCAGATCCAAAAGGTCACCCTAGCTGCCGGACAATATGCTATCAGCTACTGTTATTCCTTTGAGGAAGAGATTTCACAGCTGCCTCTTTTTTTCAAAGCACTGGAGGCTAAAGGGTTAAAACCAACTGGTCCTTACATCTGCGAGGTCGTCCATGAGCAACCAAACCTGCTTGAACAACAGAGAAATATGTTCATTAAAATGCAGGTCGCTGTTCAGGAGAAAAAGTAACTCTTCTTATCCGCAAAAAAACTCCCCTGAAACCAGGAGAGTTTTTCGATCATCTTGATTAAAGACAGGTAGCGTCATTAAGTCAGCTTCTAAAGCAATGACTTAAGGCTTAAGGCGCTTGCCATCTCCATCCATCCTAGACTTCTTGTCTTAACGACGAAGACCAAGAGATTGGATAAGATCACGGTAACGGTTAACGTCAGTGCGGCGTAGGTATGCCAACAAGTTACGACGGTGGCCGATTTTCTTCATCAAACCACGGTAAGTAGCGTGGTCTTTTTTGTGTTCTTTGATATGTGAGTTGAGGTGGTTGATTTCCCAAGTAAGCACTGCTACTTGAACTTCAACTGAGCCTGTATCACCTTCGTGACGAGCGTATTGTGAAATGATTTCATTTTTTTTCTCTTTTGAGATTGCCATAATATATTCTCCTTTTTTTGCTTTATCCGAGTCCTAGGATTGGCACTCCTAAAACCAAGAAAAAGTTGGTTTAGCTGCTTCCAGCTTTATCTATTCTATCAAATTCCTGACCTGTGGTCAATTTTTTTCTTTTTGGAAAATAGCAGAGCTGCTATCAAGACAGCCGCCATGCTTAGGATAAGGAGGCTGTACAAGCCAAAGACCGCTGTCGGCGCTGGCGCAAATCTAGTTAATAATTGTAGGGCGAAGGCTGTTGAACCTCCTCCCAGATTACACCCTAAGAGTACCAATATGGTTGCGGTGGCGAGCAGATGAGCTGGTATTTTTTCTGCGATGGTGTGAAAGGCATAGGTGACCGCTAGAGAATAGAAGAATCCTGATGTTAGAGCACCAATAACTAGAAGTAACCAACTATCAGCCTGCCAAAGCATTAAGCAAGCTAAACCAAAAATCAGACTAACACCAACTTGAAAATAATTTCCCAAAAAAGCCATCAAGGATGAATAAAGCGTCCCAGCTAAAATTCCCATAATCATCATGGCGCTCAGTAGAATACTAGACTGAGAGGCTGTTCCAAGACCTAGCTGCTCAACGACCTGAGGAATCCGGATAGTAACCGAGGAGTTAACCAGGATAATAAAGCCCGCATAAAAGGCGATACCAAGACTATACATAAACTGCTGACTGGAGAGTTTAGCCGACTTTTCATGATTCTCAGTCAACTTTTCCTGATGGGGCATATCAGGAACAAACGTTAGGTAAAGAAACAAGATAAACAGCCCTAGGCCATAAACGGAGAAAGACGCTGACCAGGAAATGTTTAAGAGTTGACCTGCCAAGAAGGTCAGCAAAGCCGACCCTAGCACTTCCATAGATCCTCTAAGGCCCAGCATACGGGTTCGCTCGTTACCTGTAAAACGCTCGCTGATGATATTAATGGCACGCGCGTTGAGCATGCCAATCCCAGCCCCTAAAAGAAGTCTTGATAGGAAAATAAGAGGATAGGCTTGAAAAAAGACTGGCAAACTACCACCAATAGAGAGTAGCAAAAGCCCGATGACGATCACGCCTCTTTCCTTCAAAAAACGATTAATAAAGGGGGTTAATAGAAGGATGGCGATAATAGCAAAAGACGACAAGGGGATTAAACGCTCAATTTGCGATGCCGTAAAGCCATCTTTCTCAAAATGGGCAATCATTTGAGGGAGGGCCGGTGAAACCGCAAAAGTTGAGACCATCATTAAGGATAAGGAGAGCAAACTAGCTCTTTCAAGGGTTGATTTCATGGGGAACCTTTCTTGCATAATTAAACTATGCTCAGTATAATGAATCTAAACTCATATCAATAGGACCTATGTCCTAAAAAGGATGTTGAAAATGATTTCAAATGTAAAGACACTAGACCATTACCTGAAAGATTCCAATTTAGCTCACTTCTTTCCCAAAAATTACCATAAACAACTTCAAGTAATCACTTATAACAAAGGGCAGGTTATTTGTTCTCAAGGTGACGACTTGGATTTCATCGCTTATTTCTTTGCTGGAAAAGCTAAGGTTATCCGTCAATCTGCCAATGGGAAAGATCATCTGCTAGAAACATTAGAGAAACCGACCATTATCGGTGACATCGAGTTGATGACCAAAAGACCGGCAGTTTCTTCTGTTATTGCTTTGGAAGAATGCACTTTGGTACAACTGCCACTCTTTGACAAAACAGAACTGCTATCAGACCCACTGTTTCTCTATCAGGTCGGTCGTGAAATCGCTCAAAAATGTTACCAACAAAATATTAGCTCTTCTGCCAATGTCAGTTATTCTGTTAAAGAACGTTTGGCCAGTCATATCCTTAACACAGAAAGTCAAGGAATATTTAGTTTAGAATTAACGCTTCTGGCTGATTCCTTTGGGACTTCATACAGGCATTTAGGCCGAGTGGTTAAGCAACTGATCACAGATGAACTCATTTCTAAAACAACTTTCAAACATTATGAAATCATCAATAGAAAAGAACTTGAGCAGCTAGCCATTCAAGAATAACTAATAGCACCCTTACCCATAAAGCAAAATCCTCAGTTAGAATGATATCTAGCCGAGGATTTTTGATATAAAACTTAGTTTTCTTTAGGCGCTGCTGGTAAGACTAAATTGAGGACAACACCAACAATAGCACTGAGGGCTGTTCCTGATAAGGTTAAAGAACCTAGATCAAGCACTGCGCCACCAAGTCCAAGAACAAGCATGGCACTCGCAATGATAAGGTTACGTACTTGGCCAAAATCCACACGACGCTCGATCAGAACTTTAAGTCCGTTGCTAGCGATAACGCCATAGAGAAGGATCGACATTCCACCAAGAACTGCATTAGGAATTGTTGAAATCAAGGCTGTGAATTTCCCAAAGAATGAAAAGGCGATAGCGATAAAGGCTGCATTTCGAATAACAGACACTGAAGCAATCCGAGTCATCCCGATAACACCAGTATTCTCACCATAGGTCGTATTGGCTGGTCCACCGATAAAAGCAGATACTGCTGTCGCCACACCATCACCAACCAAGGTCCGTTTGAGACCCGGATCTTTAAGGTATTGACGACCAGTAATTTGACCAAGTACGGTGTGATCTCCGATATGCTCGGCAATCGTCACAACTGCAATCGGAAGAATGGCTAACATTTCAGGACCAAAATACATCTCATAAGATTTGAAGATACCTGTTTTAAAAGGAAGATAGAATTGTGGCACTTCAAACCAAGCCGCATCTGTCACTGGCTTAAAGTCAACCAAACCAAGTAGCGCTGCTAAAATGTAACCGCCGATAATAGCAAAGAGAAAGGGAATAATCTTGATGAAACCTCTGCCACTGGTATTGATGAAGGCTGCAATCAAGAAAGTGACAAATGCAACTAAAATGTTGCGCCAATCTGCGTCATCAACAAAACCGGCATTGGTAACTGCCGAACTCGCCAATCCCAGACCGATAACAATAATCATCGGACCAATAACAATAGGTGGTAAGAGCTTGTCAATCCAAGATGTTCCAACTAGTCGAACCAAACCTGCTATAAGCACGTAAATGAGACCAACAAAGAAGACACCTGTTTGTGCTGCCGAAATATCTCCCCCCATAGCCTTCATGGCTGTAGCCATTGCGGTGATGTAGGCAAATGACGACCCCAAGTAAACTGGCACCTTAAATTGGGTAGCCACTTGGTAAATCAAGGTCCCTATCCCTGATGCAAAAAGAGCTACTGAGACTGGCATGCCTAAAATTAAGGGAACCAATATAGTGGCGCCAAACATCGCAAAGACGTGCTGGAAACTGAGAAGAAGTCCTTTTCCAAAGGCTGGACTCTCATTAACGTCTAAAAGCAAATCAACTTTATGAAGGTCTACATCGATGACGGAATGATCATCAGCGATGGAATGATTGTGTGACATATTTCCTCTTTCTCTGGGTATACAAAAAGTCATATCCTTTACGAATACAACCCCTTTTGCCTACACAAAAGGACCCAGCTATCTAATATAGTCATAGGCCCTCAAATATTATACTCTAAAAATCATCCGTCATGGTCGCTGAATGACTTTTGAGCTTTCTTTGATGTCTTTTTCACCTCACGGGATGAATTTAAAAACCTACGCTTTAAGTATTTTAGCATAAGCTCATTTAAAAAGCTACTATTTTTTCTAAAATAAACTCCTTAAACGGAACGAGTGAGCAGTTGGAAAGTCCTCTTATCAGGTAATCTTTCAGATCCAGACTGCCAAGTTTTTGGCTGAGATTGTTAATGAAAGGGTTATTGGGATTGTCACTAGCAAACCTAGTAAGCGTTTGGAACGAACCCTCACCAAGTCCCCTAAGACGAAGAAGGTGACAGATATGATTAGCCATTTTTAATCGCCACTTTTGACTGTTACAAGTGTTTCCATTCTCGATGTGGTAACCAGTCCCAGCAAAATCTCCTTAACGCCACTTAGCTCTGGCTGAGGTATGACATCAAGCAATGCTGATATGTCAATAATGCCCAGATTGGTAAAAGTCATCCGGCTACAACTATGGAAAGATAAGTATCCTGCTTTCTTAACAAAAATAACTCACTTTAATAAAGCAATCGTGACTTGTTAAATTTAATGGCGAATTATTTTATCTAAAATCACTTTTTTCTCCATATGATCAAAACTTTAATTGACTTTCATTTTGTGATATAGTAAAAGGTGCGAAATCTATCTATACATTTAGTAAAGGAAATCTTATGTCACCTATTGAAAAAATAACTAAAGCCCCTCATTTAATTGATATGAATGATATTATCCGTGAGGGAAACCCTACGCTTCGAGCAAAAGCCGAAAACGTTACTTTTCCATTATCAGACCAAGAGGTTATTCTTGGTGAAAAGATGATGCAATTTTTGAAACACTCACAAGATCCTGTTATGGCTGAAAAACTTGGTCTTCGTGCTGGTGTTGGTTTAGCCGCACCACAATTAGACATTTCTAAACGTATCATCGCTGTTTTAGTGCCAAATCCAGAAGATGAAGAGGGCAATCCCCCTAAGGAAGCCTACAGTCTCCAAGAAGTGATGTACAATCCTAAAATTGTCGCACATTCTGTTCAGGATGCTGCACTGGCGGACGGTGAAGGTTGTCTATCTGTTGACCGAGCTGTTGAAGGTTATGTCGTTCGTCATTCCCGTGTCACTGTGGAATATTTTGATAAAGATGGTCAAAAACATAAAGTCAAACTCAGAGGTTACAACTCTATCGTGGTTCAACACGAAATAGACCATACCAACGGCATCATGTTCTATGATCGTATCAACCAAGATAATCCATTTGCTATCAAGGACGACATGTTGATTCTTGAATAAAAAAGTCATCTCCCTTTTCGGAGATGATTTTTTGATGATTAAGCCACAATCGCTTTAGCAACTTCTTCAGTTGTCATGCGTGAGAAGTATTGTGTCGTATCAATGGTTTGCAATTTTGCTAGAACATCTTTGTACTCATAGCGAGTGCCAACTAGAAGTTCTTCGATGTCTTTAGCTGGTTTGACACCAAAGAAATCTCCGTAAATCGTTAACCCTTCAATGATTGAGTTTTGAACATTTGCATAAGTTGTGATTTTACCAGCTGGATAACGGACAGCGCGTGAAACAGTGTATTCTGGTGATGATCCAAAGATCCATTCCCATGTATTGAACTGATCCTCATATGATTTTTGGATAGCTGCCAATTCTTCATCTGAAAAGACATACTCTGTCATGTCAGGATATTCTTCTTTCATTTGATCCAAAAGAGCTTCTTGGAATTCCAAAATAGTCATTTTTTCTGGCAATTCATTATTGATATTTGTCACACGAGAACGAACTGACTTAACACCTTTAGACTCAATTTTATCCTTACTTACTTTTAGAGCATCTCCTAAGACCGTCATATCCACATCAAAAAGAAGGCAACCGTGGTGCATCATGCGACCTTTGTGGTAGGCTTGAGCATTTCCAGCGATTTTTTTACCATCAATCTCAAGGTCATTACGACCTGAAAATTCGGCTTTTACTCCTAATTTTGCCAAGGTGTCAATAACAGGTTTTGAAAATGTCTCGAAATCAAAAGAACCTTCCCCAACTTTGTTAGAAATAATGGTGTAGTTAAGGTTGTTCAAGTCATGGTAAACAGCACCGCCACCTGACAAACGGCGAGCAATATGAATACCGTGTGCGTCAGTGTATTCTTTGTTGATTTCTTCTATAGCATTTTGATGACGACCGATGATAATAGCTGGCTCATTGATCCAGAGAATAAACAATTCATCCTCATCAACTAATTCGCGAAAAGCGTAAGCTTCAAGGGCAATATTGTAATGTGGGTTGTTACTGGTATTGACAATATATTTCATCGAAAAACTCCTTTATGTTAGCTAATTTGCGTGTGCAAAATCGTACCCTTTTAGTATAATGCAAACGTTAGCAAATAACAAGATTTTGATATCTCGCAAGTTGGAAACTATACAATAACAGATGATAGTTAGCAAGAACAACTAATTACTAAGAAAATCAACTATGACTTAGCTGATACTTTCTCATCCTTTTGGATACCCTTTATCGTGCCGATCTCTAGGTTGTATTACTTACTGATTACCACAATTATCAAGGCATGCTATCTTTTCTTAAAAAATCCAGCTGAGCAAAAATAGTTCTTAATAAAAATGAACGATTGTCCTCAGTTAGGGTTAGCCTCTTCTTACTGGGATTTTGACCAATGCATACTCTAAAGAAATCAAAAACTAACTGATCATAGACTTATGAAACTAAGGAACTCACACATGACTGAATTAAAAAATTAGTAAAGTCATTAAGCGAGATGCTTTTGGATTTCGAATCTTTGAAAACTTCAAAAAATGGATTTATCTTGCTTTGAACACAACAAAAGAGAGAATCAATCTGATTCTCTCTCGTTATTAGCTCTCTGTCAAGCAACTCCAGTTGATAAAGAGCTGTTTATGGTTTAGGCGAAACACCACACCACGGTATTCGCCCTTTCTTGTCAATTACTTCAGTAGTTAGATAAGAATAAGCTTATTTACGTTTTGGTGGGTTATGGATAGCTTCACCCAATACGTCAGCAAAGGCTTCGTACATCACTTCTGAGAAGGTTGGGTGTCCGTGAATTGAAAGAAGAAGTTCATCTACTGTCAATTCATTTTCCATGATAGTAGCTGCTTCATTGATCATCTCAGCAGCTGCTGGGCCAATGATATGAACACCAAGAATTTCATGGTACTTAGCGTCTGCGATTACTTTTACAAAACCTTGGTCTTCGTTAGAAGCAATAGCACGTCCGTTACCAGTAAAGCTGTTTTTACCGATAAGAATGTCACCGTATTTAGCACGAGCATCTTCTTCAGTCATACCAACCATGGCAACTTCTGGATGCGTGTAAACAGCAGCTGGTGTAAACTCAAGGTTTGCTTTACGAACTTTACCATGGATCGCATTTTCAGCAGCAACTTCACCCATACGGTAAGCAGCGTGTGCAAGCATCTTAGTTCCGTTAATATCACCTGGGGCATAGATACCTGAAATTGACGTTTCTTGATATTCGTCAACTTTGATACGGTTGCGTTCCATTTCAAGGTTGAGGTTTTCAAGTCCGTTCATTTGTGGTACACGACCGATTGAAAGAAGGGCTTTTTCAGCAACAACTTCTGAACCATCATTAAGTTTCAAGGTCAATTGGTTGTTAGCTTCAACAATTTCTTCAACACCGACAGAAGTCTTGATGGTCATGCCTTTTTTCGTAAGGATTTTTTGAAGTTCAAGTGAAACTTCTTTATCCATAGCAGGGATAATACGGTCAGCCATTTCAATAACGGTTACTTCAACACCATATGAAGCCCATACAAGACCAAGCTCAATACCGACAACACCACCACCCATAACAGCAAGTGATTTTGGCATTTCACGAAGGTCAAGAATATCATCAGATGTTAAAACAAGTTTAGAATCAATTCCTGGGATATTGATACGTGAGACTTTTGATCCTGTTGCAAGGATAATGTTACGTCCCTTGATGGTTTCTGAACCAATAGTAACCGTTTTGTCAGGGTTAACTTGTCCAAGTCCGTTGAACATGGTGACTTTGTTAGCTTTAAGAAGACCTGCCACACCACCGGTCAATTTCTTAACCACAGAGTTTTTAAAATCAACGGTTTTATCCATGTCGATTGTGTAGTTGGTTGAAGCAAGGTTGATACCACGGCCTGCTGCATGTTTGATTCCATCAAGGATTTCAGCATTTTTGAGGTAAGTCTTAGTTGGGATACATCCGACATTCAAGCAAGTTCCACCAAATTCTGATTTTTCAACGATGGCAATTTTTCCACCAAGTTGAGCACCTCGAATAGCCGCATAGTAACCTGCAGGGCCACCACCAACAACGATAATATCGTATTCGTTATCAGCGAGCGGTGCTTTTTCAGCAGCTGGAGCAGCTTCTTGAGCTGGGGCTTTTGGCACTTCAAGACCTGCAGCCTCAAGATCTTCAGTAGTACGAGCAACATCAACATCCGATGCCGCTGATGAAGCTACTTCAACTTCCTCACCAGCCTCACCAATGTAACCGATTGTTTCGGTTACAGGAACTGTTTCACCAGCTTGACGAGTGATTTTCAAGAGAACACCTGAGTCTTCTGCTTCGATTTCCATGTTTGTTTTATCAGACATGATTTCAAGAAGAACATCACCTTCAGCGACAGTGTCACCTTCAGCTTTTTTCCACTCGATGATTTCACCCTCGGCCATATCAACACCGAGTTTTGGCATAATAATTTCAACAGCCATTATTGATTTCCTTTCGTAAGATACATTGGGTATTTGAGAAAAGGGTCTGTCTATTAGTCTTACTGAGACAGACAAGTCTAGAAACTTGTGACGACTGACTCTCCTTCAACCCATTTTAGTTTTTGTTCAAAGTAGATTAAATGAATGCACGCTATTGACCTGATCAGATAAGCAATTCAAATGGATTTTCCATCAAGTTCTTGAGGTCAACCATGAATTTAGCCCCATTCATACCATCAACCAAACGGTGGTCAATTGTCAAGCACATTGCCATGATTGGACGTGCCACAATTTCTCCATCAACAACAGTTGGTGTTGGGATAGTAGCACCGACACCAAGGATCGCCGAGTTAGGTTGGTTAATGATTGGGTTAAAGGTCTTGGTACCAAACATACCCAAGTTTGTAATTGAGAAGGTTGAACCAGACATTTCAGCCGCTTTGAGTTTACCGCTTTGAGCTTTCTTGATAACGTCTTTTGAAGCAAGAACAAAGTCTGACAAGCTCATCTTATCTGCACCATGAACAACTGGGACGATAAGACCATCGTCAAGACCTACAGCAATACCAAGGTTAACAAAACGGTGGAGCTCGATATCGTTAGCATCATTGATAAGAGAGGCATTCAAATATTCATGCTCAGGTTTCATCAACGTTTTAACAACTGCCATACCAATCAAGTCGGTAAAGCTGACTTTAAGTCCTGTCTTAGCCATGATTGGGTCGATGAGTTTCTTACGAAGCGCTATCATTTCAGTCATATCAATGTCATAGTTAAGCGTAAACGTAGGCGCTGTGAGGTAAGAGTTTGTCATACCCTTCGAGATCGCCTTACGCATAGCTGACATTGGTTTGTGTTCAACACCTTCAGGAAGTTCGACCACTTTTTCTTCTTTAGCAGGCGCTGATTCTTCAGCTTGGGCTGGTTTAGCTGCAGCAAGTGCCGCTAAAACGTCTGCTTTCTTAACCTTACCGTCAAATCCAGAGCCTGTGATGGTCGCAAGATCAAGTCCTTCTGCTTCAGCCATCTTGCGAGCCAGTGGCGTTGCTTTTGGTTGGGCACCTTTGAAGTTTTCAACATCTTGGGCGTGAACGCGTCCTTTAGGGCCAGAACCAGGAACAAGGCCTAAGTCAATCCCTTGCTCACGAGCTGCTTTACGAGCTGCTGGCGTTGCTCGAACTTTAACACCTTTTCCTTGTGGTGCAGCCGCAGGAGCGGGGGTTGGACTAGCTGCTGGAGCAGGTGCTGCTTCTGTTGTTGAACTTGCTTCCTCTGCAGGTGCAGCTGTTGTTTCTGCAGCCTCTGTAATTTCTTCACCGGCTTCACCAATATAACCAATTGTTTCGGTTACAGGTACCGTCTCACCAGCTTGGCGAGTGATTTTCAAGAGAACACCTGAATCTTCTGCTTCGATTTCCATGTTCGTCTTGTCTGACATAATCTCAAGGAGAACATCACCTTCGGCGACAGTATCACCTTCGGCTTTTTTCCATTCGATGATTTCACCTTCAGCCATGTCAACACCGAGTTTCGGCATAATAATTTCGACAGCCATAGTATTCCTTTCCTAGAATATTTGGGATTAGTCCCTTATTTCGTAAAAATAGATAAGAGGGATCGGAAATCATCCCTCATTTCCCTTCTTATCTTAACAAATTATCGTGATTAGTTACCGTTGTTAGCCATCTTACGAATAGCTTCTTTGATCTTCTCGACATCTGGTAAGATTGCTTGTTCAAGAACACGCGCATAAGGCACAGGAACATCTTCTGAAGCCAAACGAACGATTGGATGATCAAGATAATCGAAAGCTTCGCTTTCCGTTACTTTAGCAGCGATTTCGCCAATGAAGCCACCAGTCTTGTAGGCATCGTTAACTAACATCAATTTGCCGGTTTTCTTAACAGAATCAACGATCATATCCAAATCAAGTGGAATCAACGTACGTGGGTCAACCACTTCAACATCAATACCTTCTTCTGCAACTTCCTGCGCTGCTTGGAGAACGCGTTCTAGCATACGTCCATAAGAAACGATGGTAAGGTCTTTACCTTCGCGCTTGATGTCACCTTTTCCAAGTGGAATATAAAAGTCTGGATCTTGATTAACTTCTTCTTTTTTACCATAAAGTGCTTTTGGCTCCATAAAGATAACAATGTTGTTGTCTTGAATAGAAGACTTCAAAAGCCCTTTTGCTTCGTTAGCATTTCCTGGAGCAACAACCTTGATCCCTGGGATATGAGTCAACCAAGCTTCCAGTGATTGTGAGTGTTGCGCTGCAGAACCGATACCTGAACCTGATGCTACACGGAAAGTCACCGGTGTTTTAAGTCCACCACCAAACATGTAATTGTTTTTAGCACCGTTGTTAACAATAGCATCCATCATGATAGTGATAAAGTCCATGAAGGTAACGTCAACGATTGGGCGCAGACCAGTGATGGCTGCTCCAATTGCCGCACCTGAAATAGCAGCTTCTGAGATTGGCGTATCTTTAACACGTTTGGCACCAAATTCTTCAAGTATTCCTACCGAAGTCCCAAAGTCACCACCATAAATACCAACGTCTTCACCCATAAGGAAGATGTTGTCGTCTTTACGCATTTCTTCAGACATAGCAAGATTTACGGCTTCACGTAATGCCATTAATTTTGTTTCAGTCATTATTTATTTCCTCTACCTTTCTATCCTTAGTCTACCCATACGTCTTCAAAGGCTACTGAAAGCTCTGGGAATGGGCTGTTTTCAGCAAATTCGTAAGCTTCATCAACTTCTGCTTTAACTTGCTCTTGGATAGCATCTAATTCTTCATCCGTCGCAATACCTTCTTCAGTCAAATAAGCGCGGTATTTAAGCATTGGATCTTTTTCTTTCCACTCAGCCACTTCTTCTTTAGAACGGTATTTACCAGCATCAGAAGTAGAGTGCCCAAACCAACGGTAAGATTCAACCTCAACGATAGCAGGGCCATTGCCGCCACGTACATGTTCCACGGCTTTCCCCATTGTTTCGTATACAGCTAAAACATCGTTACCGTCTTCACAGTAGAAACCTGGAATGCCATATGCTTCGGCACGAGTGTAGAGGTGAGGCGTGTTGGTTGCTTTAGTGATATCCATAGAGATACCATAACGGTTGTTAATAATAAAGAAGATGACTGGTAATTTCCATGTTGCCGCCATGTTAACTGACTCATGGAATGAACCTTCATTAGTAGCACCATCGCCTGAGAAAGCAACGGCAATGTTACCAGTTTCTTTATATTGTTGTGTAAGGGCTGCACCAGTAGCTAGGGCAAATCCACCACCAACGATACCATTGGTCCCGTAGTTACCTTTTTCAAAGTCTGCCAAGTGCATTGATCCACCACGACCTTTTGAAACACCTGTCGCTTTACCAGCAAGCTCAGCCATCATCCCTTTAAGATCCATATCTTTAGCGATTGATTGACCATGACCACGGTGGTTAGAAAAGATAAGATCATCGTAGCTCAAGTGTGCAACAGCGCCAACATTGGCTGCTTCTTCACCAACTGAAAAGTGAGTCATCCCTTGAACAAAACCGCGACGAACGAGCTTGTTGATACGCATATCAAATTCACGAATACGTTCCATTTTCAAAAACATATCCATATGTTGTTCTTTAGACAAAGTAACCATACTGTCCTCCAATAATATATTTATCATCCTTCATACTAACGCAATTATTCACAATTTGCAAGAAAATGAACCGCTTTCTATCCTATAACAGTCCCCTTTTGATTTAATTTAAGTTAGTGATTTCACAAACTTTATAAGCCTGCTCTGTGCTCTATTAGTAACAACTGAAGCTTCATTTTTATGAGACTCAGACGACAGATAACGCTTCGAAGCGTGACATGCAATGAAAGTCAAAAGCAGAACAGGCGACACTGATGCCGATAGAACTAGTGCTCACTAAATCAAGTAAACACCGTCTGTTTTTCATTTTCGAATAATATGAAAGGAGTCCTATCAAACCGGATGATAAGGTGAAATGCCACAACAATAGGTCGTCATACTCTTCAAAAAGCTAGCGATAATCCAATCAGAATGATGGCAGTTGTACTATTTTTATTTCATGCACTATATAAATAAGGATCCTAGTACTCATCCAAAATCAAAAAATAACACGATGTATTAAATAGCAAAATAGGATTCCGCAGTGTAGAGCGAACGAAGTAAGCTTGAAAGGATCTTTTCGCCGTAGTGGTATGATTTGTGACAGTATTGCTGTCCCTAATAACGGAATCGTTGAGACCTAGGCTCAAAAATTAGGAATGAAATTCCGAAGGAGGTTACTTCCGCCCGCACTACTGAAGAAAAGATCAAAAAAGTTATTTTTTTGACATTAACTGAGTATAAACAGTAATGGCATAATCTTTCTGAGGCTTTTAATGTCCCAAAAAAGGTTAAAGAAAGGGATCCAAAATGGATATTTTCTTTAACCTTAGTTCTATTTTTATGAGACTGTCAGAGATTATGAGTTGATGGCAGCAAGAAGGGCTTCGATTTGTTTGTCCAATGCTGTTAAAACTTCTTCTGTTGCAAGGAATTTACCGTCCACCCATGCTGAATCGTTAACGGTTGCCGTTGTAAAGTGATCCACAAGATTTGTACGGATGAATGGAAGAAGAGAACGGTATTGGTCACCAGCTTGCTCATGTCCACCATTAGCAACCAATGAAACGGTTGTTACTTTATCGTGAATCGCAGATTCTGCAGCAGGATTTGCTGGGTCAAGTGAACGTGACAACCAGTCAAGAAGATTTTTCACTGTACCTGGCATAGCAAAGTTGTAAACAGGTGAGAAGAACCAAATAGCATCTGAAGCTTGAACAGCTTCACGTGCCTTGGCAACTGCAACTGGCACTGCCGCTTCCAAATCTTGTGAGAACACAGGAACATCTGAGTAGTCAAGGTAGGTCACAGTCGCTTTACCTTCAAGCGCTTTTTCCGCCAATTCAGCCATTTGGTAGTTGAATGACCCCTTACGTAGTGAACCAACAACGAATAAAATGTTTTTCATGTCTTTTTCCCCTTTGAAAAATGTTTTTAATTTAGTCACGATAGTCATAACGACTCTTTCTAGTTAGTAACAAATTATTACTATGTCGTTATAATATCAGATCATTTTTCGCCTGTAAAGAAAAAAGTACTATCTATTACAAATTTTTAAATTTCTTCAAAAGGTCTATGAGTTGTAACTGCTCTTTTTCTGTCAACACTGAAAATGACTCTTCCACACGCGCAATGTGCTCTGGTAACACCGCTTCAATCAAGCGGCGTCCCTCATCTGTCAAACCAATCACATAGGCACGTTTGTCATTATCATCTCGACGACGATAAATCCAGCCATTACGGTCCATATTTTTTAACACCACGGTCATATTTCCTGATGTGGCAAGGATAGACTCAATCAACTTGCTGATAGTCATCTCTCCCTTGGTGTGAAGCACATCTAGTACGCTAAACTGTGTCGGTGTAATCTGGTGTTTCTTAAAAACACTTGATCCGAAGGCATCTAGGGTTCTCTCCGCCTTACGAAAAACAACCATAGCTTTCAGGGCTGCGTTACTATCCAGTCTACTCATCACAATCTCCTTTGACATTTTTCCTAAGCTAGTTAGTGCCATCATATCATCAGAAGACCTATTTGGTCAAGGAAAAACAGGAGTTGAAAGCCTTCAAACTCCTGTTCTGATAAGGTTTTTAATGTTTTGTTATCGTCTGATTATTCTAAGCGAAGAAATCATCAAATAAGCTCAATTGGTTATCTTCTGGAAGATTGCCAAGAATACCCATATCAGACATTTTTTCCACTAAAGTAGATGAGAGACCACCGCGTTTGCGAAGTTCGGTTTTGGAAAGGAATTCCCCATCCTGACGAGCACGTACTACTTGTCTAGCAACGTTCTCACCAAGACCCTCAAGAGCTACAAATGGCGGAATTAAGGTGTCTCCATCAATGATGAATTCAGTCGCATCACTACGATAAAGATCTAACTTTCCAAAATGGTAACCACGCTCTAACATCTCATTAACCAACTCAAGCGTTGTAAAAAGATCATTTTCAACATTACTTGCTTCATTACGCTGCTTCTTCTCAGTAATATCTTTCATGCGAGCTTTGACAGCTGTCAATCCTCCACTCATGGTCTTGAGTTCAAAAGCTTTGGCACGAATAGAGAAATAAGCACAGTAATAATAAAGGGGATGATGAACTTTGAAATAGGCCACACGAAGCGCCATCAATACGTAGGCTGCCGCATGGGCTTTAGGGAACATGTACTTGATTTTTCCACAAGATTCAATGTACCAATCTGGCACATTATTATCGCGCATAGCCTGGATATAACCGTTGCGCTCTTCTTCGGGAATCTTCAACCACAGGCCCTTACGCACCCGCTCCATAATCGTAAAAGCCATCTTAGGCTCGAGCCCTTGGTGCATGAGATAAACCATGATGTCATCTCGACATCCGATAACGGTCGAAAGGTCAGCTATCCCTTGTTTAATCAAGTCTTGCGCATTTCCCAGCCAAACGTCTGTTCCATGGGACAATCCTGACAGTTGAAGCAATTCCGCAAAGGTTGTTGGGCGTGTTTCATTGACCATCCCTCGAACGAAGTTAGTTCCAAACTCTGGAATCCCAAGCATCCCAGTAGGAGTACCAATTTGCTCCTCAGTCACTCCAAGGATTTCGGTTCCTGAAAAGAGTGCCATTACCCCAGGATCATCGGGCAGGATTTCCGACGGATCAATACCAGACAAATCTTGGAGTTTTCGAATCATGGTCGGATCATCGTGTCCGAGAATATCGAGTTTCAAAATATTTTCATCAATATCATGGAAGTTAAAGTGGGTGGTTTGCCACTCAGCTGAAGTATCATCTGCTGGGTACTGAACAGGAGTAAAATCATAAACATCCATATAATTAGGAATAACAACGATACCCCCTGGGTGCTGACCAGTTGTTCGCTTAACGCCAGCTGCCCCCTTGGCTAGACGGTCCACTTCTGCATCTCGGTAGAATTTGCCATAATCACGTTCATAGCCTTTAACAAACCCGTAGGCTGTCTTGTCTGCCACAGTACCAACTGTTCCAGCACGAAAGGCGTACTCTTCTCCGAAAATATCACGAACATCCAAGTGAGCTGATGGCTGGTCATCACCTGAGAAGTTGAGATCAATATCAGGAACCTTGTCGCCATCAAATCCAAGGAAGGTTTCAAAGGGAATATCCTGACCGTCTTTTCTGTACAGAGTGCCACACTCAGGACAGTCTTTATTGGGCAGGTCATAACCTGAACCATAGGAACCGTCTGTGATGAATTCACTGTGTTGACAGTTAGAGCAGACATAGTGTGGCGGCATAGGGTTAACCTCGGTAATCCCAATCATGGTCGCAACAAAGGAAGAACCGACAGAACCCCTGGAACCAACAAGGTAACCCCGTTCGTTAGAACGGTTAACCAACATCTGAGAGGCCAGATAAATCACTGCGAAACCATTCCCCAAAATAGAGGATAGTTCTTTTTCAATACGCAGATCGATAATATCAGGCAGAGGATTGCCATAAACCTGAAAGGCTTTTTCATAAGTCAACTCAGCGACCGTTTCCTCAGCCCGATCAAGGTAAGGAGTGTATAGATCCCCTTTAACGACCTCAATCTCCTCAAAACGCTCTGCAAAAGCTTGAGTATTGGTAACAACCACCTGATAAGCTAATTCTTTACCCAAAAAGGCAAACTCATCCAACATCTCATTGGTTGTTCTGAAGTGGGCTTTGGGGAGCGGCGCTGGCATTGCGCCCTCACCACGTCCGATGGTACGGTTGATCATAGCCCCCTGACCAAGGCTACGAACGATAATTTCACGGTAAATCTCTTCTTCAGGCTCGATGTAATGAACATTTCCAGTCGCTAGAACTGGCTTGTCTAGGCGCCTACCAACTTCGATGAGCTTTTGAATAGCTTCTTGAATACCTACCTCATCCTTGATGGTTCCTTGCGCTAGGAGAGGAGCGTAGATAGCCGGAGGCATGATTTCAATAAAATCATAATATTTAGCAACCTCAACTGCGGCGTCGACCCCCTTGGTCAAGACAGCGTCAAAGACTTCCCCTTCAGAACAAGCTGAGCCGAGCAATAACCCTTCTCGGTGGTCGTTTAGGACTGTTCTTGGGATACGAGCCACTCCCTCAAAATACTTAACATTCGATAGAGATACCAGTTTGAAGATGTTTTTGAGACCAACTTGGTTTTGCACGTAGATCGTCGCATGTTTGACCCTAGCTTTCTTATAGGAATCCTCCGCCACCAATTTGGTATTCAAATCCGCCATATCTGTAATGCCATGACGATCCAAGACGTCATTGATAAAAATAAAGAGCAAACGGCCAGTTGCTTCAGCATCATAATTGGCCATGTGATGGTGTTCAAGCGCTACTTGGAAACGTTTAGTTAGAGGCCCCAAACCATGACGTTTGTATTCTGGGTAGAGATTACGAGCAAATTCCAAGGTATCAATGACAGGTTGCGTTATCAGTGGCAGATGATTGCGTTCGTAATTGGCGTTCATAAAGCCAACGTCAAAGGTGGCATTGTGGGCAACCAAGACGGTATCCTGACAGAAAGCTTGAAATTCTTCCAAAACCTGTTTTAGTGGCTTAGAGCCTTGAACATGTTGGTCAGTAATCCCTGTCAATTCAGTTGTAAAAGCAGATAGCGGATGGCCTGGGTCGATAAACTCATCAAACTGCTCGATGATATTGCCCTTGTGCATTTTTGAGGCTGCAATCTGAATCAAGTCATTGTTAACCGCTGATAATCCCGTTGTTTCCACGTCAAAAACGACATAAGTAGCTTCTTTAAGTGGCATAGAAACTTCATTATACGTAATAGGCACACTATCTTCTACAATATTAGCTTCCATCCCAAAGATGGCTTTAATACCTAGCTTGCGAGCGCGATGATAGCCATGAGGGAAACTTTGCACATTCGCATGATCAGTGATAGCAACAGCAGGATGGCCCCACTCCGCTGCTTTATCAATAAGCGATTCCACCGTTGGCAAAGCATCCATTGTTGACATATTGGTGTGAGCATGAAATTCCACACGTTTTTGGTCGTCTGGCATCAAGTCCTTACGTGGTGTATGGGCAATCTCCTTAATCTGCTGAACATTCATCGTCAAACTATTGGTAAAGCGGTTATTTTCGATATCTCCTTGGACACGGAGCCAAGCCCCTTTGGCAATCATGTCGTATTTTTTGAGCTCATCGTCATCTCTAGCCCATTTTTGCATGGCAAAGCTTGACGTATAGTCTGTCATTTTGAAATTGATGATATGACGCCCAGTACGTGTCGTTTTCTTCTCAACGTCAAAAACCATCCCCTCAAAGGTAATACGATTTTCTTCTGTCTGAATATCGATCATTGGTGTGATAGCAGCTTTTTCAAATCCAGCTTGGCGTTTAGCTGCTCTTTCCTTGTAGTCAAAAGCTGGAGAGGCTTTTGGCTCCTCTGGTGGAGGACCTGCAGCTTCTAAAGCTTTCTGAGCCTCAAGGTTTTCCTGCGCAGCTTGCTCTAAGAGTGCCTCACGATTACTTTCAAAAGAGGACTTCAGCTTCTCTGTCATGGCTTGGTCAGAAACCACTTCAAATGTCAGATCACCAAAGCCGAATAAGGCAAATTGTTGGGCTAGTTTTGGGATGTGATTCTTTTTGAAATGATCCTTGTTAGCATATTCTGGTCCTGTAATGATAACTTTTTGGCCATCGTAGGCAACTTGCAGTTTTGAAAAGGTAGCTTTAAAACCGGCACTGGCACAAAGTGGATGGTCAAAAGCTTCTTGATAATAAGCCTGCAAGAGCTCCTGATCAAATTCAGGATTGGTCACTTTAATATCAAAAGAAGCCTTGATGTCAGCATTCTTAAAGGTTGACACCAACCGCATCTCCAGTTCACGGTAAAGCTCGATTGGAAGAATGTGATCAAATGAAAAATGAAACTCCCAACGACGACTAAGAGAATGTACCTTAACCTCGGTAATATCGGCAGACGAAAAGGCCCTTGAACGACGATGTTCAAGCGGCATTTCGATTTGTTCCATGAGTTTTTCAAACAAGTCTGACATGATTTCTCCTTGATAATAACTGCTACTATTCTAACACAAAATCGAGGAGGACGACCATTAAAAAAAAGCTGGTAACCCAGCCTAAACTAATCTTTGTCCTAATCTAACCCAATCTGTTTGCCATATTTTGTTCCAATCATAGTCGCAATAATGGCTTTGACGGTGTCTCCTGGAATGAAAACCAAATTTGACAAAAGTGATGGAAGCAGCGCTGCATGGGTATAGTGTGCTAAGTAGATCGCACCGATGACATCCACGACTAAAACACCTGATAACCAGACAAGAGCAAAACTAACCAGCGGTTGAGCAAAAGGAAGTAGTCGACGTAGACCAGCAAACACAAGAGGCACGATTAACCATCCCATTACGTAACCTGCCGTCGGACCAGCAAACACAACCAAAGTCGTGCTACCACCTGTAAATACTGGCAAGAACAAACCAAGAATGAGAAAAATAAGAATGGACAAGGTTCCTTTTTTAGGTCCTAAAAGGATGGCAGCTAGCATGACGCCCATATTCTGAAGGACAATCGGAACAGGAATAAATCCTAATGGCAACGGTGGCATTAGTCCTAAAATAACCATCAAGGTTGCCATTAGGGCTATTTGAATAAGCGATTTAGTGCTAGTCATCGTGAGACTCCTTTAAAAAATAGATGTGATCATGAAGCTGACAGTTAGGATTAAAAACAGACCCACAATGTGGACAAGACCCAGACTTGTAGCCTGTAAGGGTCAGATAGGTTTGACAAGCACCACAAATAACAGGATAGCCTTCATCACTTGAAGTGGCTTCAAAGGGATGGTTTTCCATAGCATTATGGCACTTATAACAAGCATAATAAGACTGACAAGTCGCGCACTTTAAAGCGACAATATCCTCTTCAGAGTGATAGTGTTGGCAACGACTATTCTCATCTAGATTGATTCCCTTAAATAGCATAGTATCCTTTCCTAGGCTTCTACCGACTAGTTTAGCTTAGTCTTTTATTTGTGTCAACCATATACAATATAAAAGTTTACACTTTTTGTGTCCTTTTGATAGACCAGAAGGTCGATATAACGTCTAAAGGACAGAAGAAAGAAAAATGTGACATTGGATTACCAGTAAACCAAGGCTGAGAAATGTCGTTTTCATAATCTCTCTGCGCTTTTTCTATTTTTAACCTCAATAAAAAAGGCTGAAGGCGATCGTCCTAAAAGGACTTCCCCTTCAACCTGCTCATTTACAGAGCTTATTGCCACTATTAGAAATTACGGTTTGACTGATTGTAACCATAACGCTCTACAAAGTCTTCACGGAATTCAAGTAAATTGTCATCCATGATGGCTTGGCGCACCTTCTTCATCAAATTGACCAAGAAGTAGAGATTATGGTAAGAGGTCAAGCGCATACCAAAGGTTTCATCAGCTTTGAGTAGGTGACGAAGGTAAGCACGCGTGTAATTTTGACAAGTATAACAATCACAGTCATGGTCGAGCGGTGTGAAATCTTCGGCATACTTGGCATTTTTAACCACTAGACGACCTTCACTGGTCATGCAAGTTCCGTTACGAGCGATGCGTGTTGGAAGGACACAGTCAAACATATCGATCCCACGAATCACCCCATCAATCAAGCTATCTGGCGCTCCCACTCCCATTAAATAGCGAGGCTTATTTTCAGGCAAGAGCGGTGTGGTAAAGTCCAAGACAGCATTCATTTCTGCATGGGATTCACCAACAGCCAGACCGCCAACAGAGTAACCGGCGAAATCCATGGCTACCAAATCCGCAGCCGACTGACGACGGAGGTCCTCAAAGCCAGCACCTTGTACAATCCCAAAGAGTCCTTGATCGTGAGGGCGGCGATGGGCTTTTAGCCCCCGCTCTGCCCAGCGACTAGTCCGTTCAATAGAATGTTTAACGTAATCGTAAGGTTGGTAAAATTGAGGACATTCATCAAAACTCATCATGATGTCTGACCCAAGATTGTTCTGAATTGAGATCGCTTTCTCTGGAGAAAGGAACATCTTTGAACCGTTCAAGTGATTCTTAAAGGTTACCCCTTCTTCAGTAATATTGCGACTATCAGCCAATGAATAAACCTGAAAACCACCAGAATCCGTTAGGATAGCTTGATCCCAATTCATAAACTTATGAAGACCACCCGCACGGGCAATCAGCTCATCACCTGGGCGCAGCCAGAGGTGATAAGTATTAGAAAGGATAATGCCTGAACCCATTTGCTTGAGTTCTTCTGGAGACTGCGTTTTTACCGTTGCTTGTGTACCAACTGGCATAAACATGGGCGTTGAAAAGGTTCCGTGTGGGGTTTCGATTTCTCCCAAACGAGCACCTGTGTGTTTTTCCGTCTTAATGAGACGGTATTTAATTGGATGTTCTGTCATATTGACTCCTTATTGTGTTACTCCTTGAGTATTGATTTACTAGAAAAGACAGTCCTAGGGATGAGCTAAGATTTGGAATGCCCAAAATGGCGATTGCAATCCTCTCACCCTGCACCATAACAAGTCAGCTATGCTATTTTACCAAATAAAGCGTTTTGTGTCAGTCACTTCTACTAAAAAATCTTGTTTTTGGTGTAACGCTCTGGGATTTTCTGATGAAAACATTTTTCACTCATTTTATCTTATGTTATAATGTGCTCAACAGTTCCATAGTACCCTTTTAGATTGGAGTCTTTTATGATAACAAGTATCAAACAACAAGCTAAGGCACTCTTAAAAAATCTGCCTGGCAAGTACGCTCTTTTTACACTACCGATTATTTTATCCATCGTTAACATTAGTGTTTCTGTTAGAGAAGGTCTCAGTGACACTAGCGGATCAGAATCAAGTGTTTCTGTGACTTTTCCAACTTTAGTAACTTTTTTATTGGCCTTTTTTACCATCTCAGCTCTCTATACCATGCTGGAAGTGGTTCGTCAACAACGCCAATCCGTTGAATTTGGGGATTTAACACAAAGTTTTTCAGGCAGTCGCTTTCTTAAATTATTTATAACACTTCTTGTTCGTAACTTATTGCTACTCCCTTGGACAATTCTTTTTCTATTAGGGTTAGTGATAATGATAGTTATTCCTCTTATAGCAGTTTCTAATCATACTAACATAGGCAGCGCAGAATTGTTCATCATCCTAGCTGGCTTCGTCTTGTTTCTCTTAGGTGCTGTTCTCAGCATTTGGAAATCTCTACAATACTCGCAAACAGAATTTGTCATTTATGACCAAGTGGCTCAAAATCGTTACCAAGGTCCGTTAGCAGCTATCAGAGAAAGCAAACAACTAATGAAAGGTCATATTTTTGAACTCTTCAAACTGTATTTGAGTTTTATCGGCTGGTTCATCCTTGGGATATTCACTTTTGGTCTGATATCAATCTACCTTTTACCTTACTTCACGACAACCCGGTCAGTGTATTACCAACACCTATTAGAACAAAAGGATGCTGCAACTATGGAAGACGGAGCCATCCTTACCCAAGGATCGCCTTTTGATGTTCACTAATACGCTTCGAAAACTAAAAGTAGTGTCCTTGACTCGTTTTGGTGACTTCGGGTCTATCTGTATCGACATCGCTTAGTCTGCTTTCAATCCTCATAGCGTATGAGACACTTAAAAACTCATCTGGTTTCACCCAAATGAGTTTTTTTCTTATTTTCCGCTATAAACAGTTAAGTGTGATGGTAAAATGCTAACATCAACTGGTAGATCATCACCCTCGTCCCCATCAACATTGGTTCCCAAAGACCTTGCATTTTTTAAAGCAATGTGAGCCTTAGTAAAGGTACGATAGCCAATGCTTTGATTAGAGTCGGTAACTCCCTTGGCTAGACCTGGGACTGCTTGGAAAGATTCTAACATATTAGTATCTTTGAGATAGACCAGATGCAAAAGCCCATCATCAACTTTCGCGTCAGGTAGGAAATTCTCATGACCACCGATAGAATTGGTCAATCCAACTAAAAGTGTTGTCGACGTAACGGAAATGTGTTCACCATCAACATCAAGTTCAAACTCATAGTTCTCATTTTGAGCAATCTTCTTCAGTCCTGAGATAAGGTAAGCCATCTTGCCAAATTTCGTTTTTTCTTCAACTGAAACGTCACGAACAGCTTCAGGAATGGACCCGATAGCGATAACATTCATAAAATAATGGTCATTTATTTTGCCAATGTCCAAAGATTTGGTTTGCTCGAAATCAAGTTTATCAATAGCTTCTTGAGGATCAATAGGCATATTCAAAGCGCGTGCTAGATCATTGACCGTACCTAGTGGGAAAAATCCAAATTTTGGACGGTAGTCTTGCTCTGCCAAACCACTAATGCCTTCATTAACCGTGCCATCACCGCCCATAACAAAGACACTGTCTATCTTTTCTTTAGCAGCTGCTGTTGCAAAATCACGTGCATCGCCACCTTTTTGAGTCTCTTTAACCTCTACCTCGTCAAAGTAGGATTCTAATTTTTTTAGGGCAGCCTCTTGAAATTCTTGGGCTTTTTCACCACCTGCACTTGGATTGACAACCAACAAAGCTTTTTTCATAACATCACCTCACTCGTTTTCTTATTCTCATCATACCATATTACACTGAAAAACTCCTAATACGATTACTGAAAACATCCAGAAAGATAATTTGTTAAGATCTTTGGGCAGTTAAGCTTTTTTTAAGCATCATATCCTATAATACAATTATCCTAAAACTTTTTCATAATCTCCTAAGCCAGACAGTTACTGTCTGGTTTTTTTGTCGTACAAAAAACACCTTAATCATAAGATTAGGGTGTTGATTTGTAAGCTAATGATTTACCAAATCACGACGCGGTCTGCTGGCTCACGCCACATGCCATCGCCTTCTTTGACATCAAATGTTGTAAAGAAGTCATCAAAGTTTGGTAATTGTACATTGGTGCGGAGTTTTCCTGGAGCGTGAACATCAATTGAAAGCAAGAGTTGTAGGTACTCTTCACGAGCCTTCATGCGCCAGATAGTCGCAAAGTTAATGAAGTAGTCTTCTGCTGAGAAGTCATCATCTTTCTTAGCTGCTTCAAGTGCGGCTGCAAGTCCACCAAGGTCTGCCACATTTTCAGATACGGTTAATTTCCCATTGGTCTTACCACCGGCGAAATCAATACCATCAAACTGATCAACTACTTTATCAGTACGCTCTTTAAAGGCTGCATAGTCTTCTTCTGTCCACCAGTTGTTGAGGCTACCGTGCTCATCAAAGGAAGCACCATTCGTATCAAAGGCATGTGAAATTTCGTGAGCGATAACAGCTCCAATGCCTCCGTAGTTAGCTGATGAGGATTGCTCTAGGCTATAAAACGGCGCTTGTAAAATTGCTGCTGGAAAGACGATCTGGTTTTGTTGCGGATCGTAGTAGGCATTCACCATGTGAGCCGGCATGTGCCATTCGTCACGGTCCACGGGCTTGTTCCACTTACTCCAAGAGTGTGCGATGGAAATCTTAGCTAAGTTCTTAGCATTGTCAACTAACGAAAGGTTCTCGTCAATCACTTTTTTAGCATAGGTTTCCGGTAATTTTTCAGGGTAACCAATGTGAGGTGTGATGACATTTAGTTTTGTGATAGCCTTCTCAATGGTTTCTTTTTGCAACCAAGTGTTGTTAGACAAACGATCTTTGTAAACGTCAATCATGGTTGCCACTTTAGCTTCCACATCTGCTTTAGCTTCTGGTGAGAATTTCTCACCCGCATACCAGAGACCCAAAGCTTGAGTGTATGGTCCTTGAGCGAGATAGTAAGCCGCTTTTTTCTTGTCCATAGCTTGCGGTGTTCCTGACAAAGCACGACTGTAAACACCTGAAAGCACACGAATCTCATCGGTTAAGTAAGCATTGAAGGCGTTAGCTGCACTGTACACCAACTCTGCCTTGAGCCATTCCCAGTTTTCTTCAGAATAATACGTCGCAGCAAACTCGGTCCAAAAACGCTCTTCTGGTACGATAACCTTGTCTGGTGTTTGACCCAAGATATGTGTAAAAATAGCATCCAAAGGCAATTCTGGAGCTAATTTGGTGAACTCCTCCCAGTCGTAGGGATGATAGAGTTTCACATATTCAGCTGACTCTTCACTTGAAAGAACATACTTAGCCAATTTGGCATCCAAATCAAGTATCTTATCAAGCATATCTTTGATGTCATCAGCTGAGAAGCCAAATTTAGGCAATAAAGCTTCTTGTGACTGGCGCCATAGGGCTAACAACTCTTTGCCTTTTTCATTACCTTCAGCGTAGTAGGTCGTATCTGGCAAGATAAGGCTTGGTGCTTCTGCCCAAAGGACATTGGTTTGGGCATCCATGAAGTCTGGGGCTACGCTAAATGGCAAGAGATTGGGTTTTCCTTCCATCTCATAAACACCCATTTGTTGGGCAAACTCAGCAAATGACGCTAAGCCTTGATACTCCTTAATGAGCGCTTGAACAGGCTCTGTCCCTGCTGCTTCACGCCCATCGTAGTCAGCTACTAATTTGTGGAATTTAACAAAATTAGCCAAAATAGCATCATTGGGGAGATTGTTTCCTGCTAGCCACTCATCAGTCGTGTCTAACATGAGGTCTTCAATCTCATCCGCTAAATCTGAGAAGCCACCTGTACGGGGCTTGTCCTCAGGGATAACAGCTGTTTTTTCCCATTCACCATTAACGGCTTCAAAAAAGTCATCTTGTAAACGTGTCATATGTGTCTCCTTTTTATTTCAATCACTTACGAACAAGCGATTGTTAAAAACTATTCTAACAGAAAAAAGTGAAAATAGACGTTAAAAACTATAAAATTATGGCAAAAAGATGAAAAATAGTTTAACAATACACAAAAGAGGTGATCTAAAAGCCATATTCTTCGATAGAGAAGTTTCTTTTCTCTACGAAAACCAAGACAACAAGGTCTGCCAGTAAGTTTCAAAGAGCAGTCATCACAGCATTTCCTTAACCTTGCTCTCAATAAAGGCAATTTCTTCCTCTGAAAGCCCATATTTTCGAGAGCTTCACGTCAATCTCCACCACTGACTGTGACCAGTCAATGTCAGAGCTTGACGTGAACTCATTAACTAACATCAACCCTACCCCTAGTTCATTCTTTTAACGTTTGTTTTTAACTCAGCAACTATATTATCTGGTACTTCAAAATAGGCATAAAGCTGTTGCTCAATTTCTTCAACCGATTTTGACCAATCAATAATAGAATAGTCAGAAAAATCAAACCAAGGGACATTGCTCCAAACTACTTTAGTTGCATTATCTTGAGTAATTTTTAAAGTCCCTAGCATTGCACGAGCAATATCAGTTTTGATATACTTCAAACAATTCTCAGCTTCTTTTTCAGTATCAAAAGCACCAAAAGAAATAAAGGTTTGCGTGTGACCCACGAGTGGGGTACCCACGAGTGGGGTCGATAGGACTTCGCCAATCGACCCACTTCCGTTTGACTTCGGAAGTAAAACTTTGTATTTATTCAAATTATCATGGTCTTGAACATATGTTTTCTTAATCCATTTATAAACTCGCTCATTATTCTGTCTACCATAAACACGAATGCAATCTTTATTTTTAGGAGTATCCGTAAAAATTTCAGGTAATTTATCAAAAATATTTGAGCCAATTGACTTTTCTTCACTTTGCTTAATCCGCCCTTTTAATTCCGGATTTTCCTCATAAACCAATTTAGTCAATTTATAACTACTACGTCCGTAGAGATATTCATTAAATGACCTCTTAACTTTATGACGAACTAAATGTAGCAAGTCATTTAACCATTCAATCGGTGTAAAGGTTTCAATAGCACCAAAATTTTCTTGGGTATTTCGATAAGTAACGACTACACCACCCTTAATGTCTGTATTAGGAAAAACTGCTTCCGACTTCTGGGAAAAGTAAATTACTTTAAGATGCTCATCTTCTAGCATCTTCTTATTCCATGTTTTAGGGGTTTGTCCAGCATTGAAAAGGAATCGAGCTGGTGTGATTAAAATAGCTTTATCTGCAAGTTCATAAGCTAAATCCATAAATTTGTGATATATTGGCTCATCACGTGCAACTTCTCCAATTCCTTCGTTTTGATAAGGAGGATTGCCTATCACTACATCAAATTTCACGTTGTTAAATGCCTCCTCAACTAGCTTTTTGCCTTTTTCGATATCTGATTTCAGGGTATCGGTTAGATTTTCAATATAGGTCACATTGGTCTTGTAATGGTGATAACCTGCCAATGTTCGCTCGGTAATCGTCTTTGCCATTGGCGTTTTGGCGATGGCATAGATGTTATTTTCCAGAATCTCACGGTAAACCTTATCAGCTTCGAAATGATAATCCTGATTATCAACCATTTTCTTATAATAGAGACTCATGGCGGCATGAAGGGGATAGAGACCCGTTTTTGAGTTAATTTCTAATAGATGCGTATCGTCTTTATAGACCTCATCCGTAGCATCTCGCTCTACCCAATGAAGATTTGAGGTGGCTGCGTTTGTTGTGGCGGTAAACTCATCATCAAAGAAATTAAGCCCCCCGATACCTTTTGATAACTGCATATTGACCACGCGCCAAGGCGTTAAAACGGTCTCTTTATCTGGATTTTTAAAGGTTCCAAAAAGGTCTGCTATGGCTTCGGCACGGTCAATAAAGTCTAAGCTGTCAAAAGATTTAGCTTTTTGACGAATAATACGACCGGCTTCTACAAAGACTTCGGCATCATAGTATTTAGTGATGTCTTTAAACATCCCTTTGGTGAAGCCTTTAGGCATAAACTCTTTCCATGACTGATCATCAACTGCTTTGATAAAATCGTTAATCGTAATATCTGTGCTAATATCCATAGCCATACCGTAAATCATCATTGGAATACGGATCGATACGCCTCGTAAAATGGAAATCATCGCCTTACGTTGCTTTTTAGCCTCGCTAATCTTATCAATTAATTCTTGCTCTTCCTTAGTTCGCTCTTTTTTCTTTTTCTTCTTAGCTCGCTCACCTTTTTCATATTCTTCATCTGTTAGACCATTTTCATTGACGACAATTTTTTTGACCTCAGCCTTAGAAGCAGAGCCAACAATCGCATTCAAATCTTTGAATTTTTCAACCTCATCTGACTCAAGTGTCAATAAACTATCATTGTAAAGACTATCGTCTTCAAAGCCAGATCTAACCGCTTTTTCTGCATAAACTTTTTTAAGTTGCGTTAGGAGCTTATCGACATTGTAAGGCTTCATCTCATTACCAGAAGCCCCTAGAATAGGCATGAAGTTTAACAGACGCGTCATCGCATCCTTTTGCTCTTGCGTGTTCTTCTTACCAACACCGGAGTTGATTTGCGCACTTTCTGCCATTACTGACAAGGCTCGGTCCGGTGCGAAATCAAAGATATAACAGTTCTCTTTGCGTCCCAATTTCTCATGAGAGAAAGGGGTTTGCGCACGAAAGGCTGCTTGAAGATAATTCATGGCACTGTTCGTATTTGATAAAAAGAGTACCGCCGTCCACTCAGGAATATTAACACCTGTTGTTAACTTTCGAACCGTTAAGGTAATGGTTTTTGTCTTTGACGGATCATCTGAGATAGCATTCCTAACCATGTCTATATCCGCTTGACTAGCAATGCCATCATCACTTTTCGAATCTTTGACAACATTCACAATCTTATATTCTTGACCAAAAATGACATGTTGTTTTAACAATTTTTCAAAAGCATTGGCTTCTTTGACACCAGGCATGAGCCATAGCGTATGTCTCAGTTCGTTACGGTAGTCTTCTGTTGAAAAAGGATAATGGTTTTCACTATCGTAATTGGTGATGTTATCCAAAAAGGCATTGACATCTTGTTGATAAACGAGTTCACCAGCTTCATTTACCTTGAAAAATTCTCTAAAATTAAAGGACCTCGACTCGTCTGAGAATTTTTCTTTGTGTCGCATGTCAAAGGTAAACATATTGACTTGCGGTAATTTTTCATAGGGATTGGTTTCGTTAGGGTGCTTGTATTTCCACTCCGTTTTGGCGTGTTGCTCCATGGTGTAATCCCATGTGTAGACTTGCTCATCTTCAAATTGGTCTAAGAGATTAAACGGTGTTCCTGATAATTCCAAAATCTTGGTCTTGTCATTAATCAACTGCGACATAACGCGGTCACTCAACTCCGTCTGTGTTCCCTCATGAGCTTCATCGACGATGATCAAATCCCAGTCAACTTCTGAAAAGTCTTTTAAATTGGTTTGTCCGTTATTATAACGAAGTTTTTGAATGGAAGCAAAGTATAAAAATGGTCTGTCAGCCGTCTTGAGCGATGCCAATGAAGCCCCTTGAGAATCCGAGCCATACTCATACCCTGCATCAGACATCTTCATTTTTTGAAAATCTTTAAACCAAGAATCTTTTACCACTGGTCTATGGGTCATAATCAAGACTTTTTGAAACCCTTGATTTTTGATCAATTGTAGAGCTGTCAAGGTTTTACCAAATCTCATTTTGGCATTCCATAACATCCGTTGGTGTTTTTTAAAGGTTTTTTCTGTCTGTTTAACGGCAGCTGACTGTTCGGGACGTAGGATAATCTCTTCTTCTTTATCCAAATCCAATTCTGCCGAACTGTGAAGATACTCTCGTCCTTCCTTGACTGCTTTTATAGCACTTTTGGCGGTTTCAAGATCCGTTTGATACCATTCATTTCCTTCTAAAACATCTGATTGTTTGATACCGGATCGTTTAAGAATATTGTGCACATCATAATCATGAAACCAAGTTTTGTTGGCTTTTCGATAAGCCAACTCCACCCATCCCAACTCAAATTTAAGTCCAGCGGTTGTCATGTATTGCTTAATTCGTTTTGGAGCAACCGTCCTTAAAAAATCACTATTAGGTCTCCAGTCAGTTTCAATTTCATCTTCTGCTACTGAGCCTTCCCCAATTTTTTGCGTGCCTTCGTAGGCTGGAAACAGGCCACTGTCATTATTGACCGTTTGAACATAGATAAATTTTCGTTCTGTCGCACGGTACAAGGCTTGAGCTTGAGGTTCTAAAAAGCGTTGATAAAGATAGGACTTTATTTCAGGATCAACGTATTTTCGCATGTACCACACCAGGATAAAAAATAGCTGCTTTAAGGCTTTTAAAGCATTATCCTTTGTGGCATATCGAGGGTTAATATTATGAGCCGAATCATTTCCTAAATCTTTAATGGCAAAAAAGCAATCTACAACCGTGGTATCATCAATCGTATATTTTACCGTTTGAAGAACCTTATGAAAGGTCGCCCGTTCGTCGATCTCTATATATTCTTGATCCGCAACCATTCGAGAAAGAGCTTCTGCTAACTTGCGCGCCTTCGTCAAAGCTCCCTCATAATCTTCTTGAGCATAGTTCTTTTCAGCATTATTAGCCGTTAGAAATAGCTCTGTTGTATCGTAATCCAATTTCAAAAATTCAAAATTTGATTCCATAACCCTAATCTCCCAATTTGTAAACTTTTTGAATGGCGATAGATGTCACTTCTTTTTCCATCTCTACTGTGAGATCATCTGTACCGTCACCATCAAGATCAAATAAACTTAGCTGGCCTTCCACAATATAATCTTCCTGATTAACAGCCTCATCAAATAAATCAGCAAAGAAAAAATCAATCTTTTCAACCACTGTCGTCTGTTTATTTTTAAAATGCCATTCACTGAACTTTAATGGGGCACCTGTCATCGGGTGCTTTTTAGTCAAGGTATTCCCTCGGATAATATTTTTATGAATGAGGTAATTCGCTGACTGATAAACATCATCTTTACTACTTAAATGAATCCCTAGATGTTTTTCAAACCAATCAAGATAATGCAAAAACATCTTTGATCTCGCTAATTCTAAATTATCCTCAAGAAATTCAATGCCATAAATAGAAGTCAGTGCTATCAAAGACTTGGCTTTCCAATATTTTTTGTCGTATTGCTCAATCACAGCGCTGAGCTTTCTTTCTAAAATAGCTAACAGAAAGTTACCATCTCCAGCAGCCGGTTCTAAAAAAGTAGCGTAAATATCGTCACAAGCTTCTTTAACACCTGGGGTATCCAACATTTTTTGAACCATCCAGGAAGGGGTGAACACTTCTCCGTGTTGTTGCACACGCTGTTTTGATTTGATTAAACTTTCTTCCAAAATCCACTCCTTAAGGGGGTTGTATTAGTTTCCATTATACCATTTTTTCATCAGTAGTTCGGTCTCTTTCAAGAGATTTGGCTTCTCCTCCAAGTTCTAAGCGCTATCCACAAATTTATCAGTCGCCATCTTTCAAAAAATAAGGATAGAAGATTTTTGGCACAAACAGTCGTGTAGCCTAGACATTCTTTCGTCAGCCATTTTGCAAGAAACTGATTGAATCAAACGCACATTATAGAACGTAACGATGATTTCAGAAAAAAACTAAAAACTCCTAGAAACGCTTAAACAAGTAGTTCTAGGAGCTATGTTATTAATCAGTCAAACGATGAGGAAGATTAGGTTGTTTAGTAGGTCTGGGTTTGATGTCTCTTCTTTCAGACCTTTTGACCTATTTGGCGGTGTTGGTTGTTATTCTTTAATGGTTTCTTCCTCACGTTTTGATAAAATGAGGTAACCCACAGCAGAGAAGGCTGATAAAGCAGCGATAACGATATAGGACCAGAACCAACCAAAGCTATCTGCGAGAATAGGCATGAGCCAGTTGGCTCCCATATTTCCAATAAGATAGGCTGTAACACCAACAAAACCGATGGCAGTACCCGCAACATTTAAAGGAACAAAATCGATAGTCAAGATATTAACAATTAACTGAGGTCCGTAGATAAGAGCCCCAAGAATCCCTGATATGATTAGGAGTAATGGGTAATTAGGGTGACCGCCAGCAGTCATTTGTTCATAGATAATGACAAAACCAGTCATTGAAAAGAGGCCGATAGCTCCTATTTTCGCCATTTTATTAGGGTATTTAATCGCTAACCAAGCAAATACAAGCGAACCTGGGATCGCTATCCATTCTAAAATGGAGATGGCAATTTGAGCTTGTTCTGTTGGTAGCTTAGCAACTTCACTGAGGTAGATGGGCATCCAGTCTTCAATCCCAAAACGAATAAAGTAGAGGGCGACATTGACTGCAGCCACCAAAAGTAGGGCAGGGTTACAAAAAACGTATTTCCAAATTAACTGACCATAGGATAGTGAATTTTTCTCTTCCTCAGTTGCCACATTAGATTCACCAGCATCGCCATACATAGTTCGCAAGGAATCAAGACCTTCTGATTCAGGATTGTCTCCTCCCAATTTCCAACAAATCACAGCAAACCCTAAAACTAGTACGCCGGGTACTAAAAAGGCCATATAGATGTTACCAGTTTCAGGTGTAATAAAGCCAGCGCTTGTTAAAAAGGCAATCATCATCGGTAGGAGAGCAGAGCCTGCATTTTGAGAAATATTCCAACCTGCAATAGCTCCTCCCCGCGTTTTATTGGGGAAGAAATTAGCAATCATAGCTTGTGAAGCAGGTGCTAAAGCTCCTTGAACAATACCGCAGAGAATCAAAAGAACACCAAGTGTTAGCATAGACGTGTTGAAAAAACCAATGATAATGCAGATTAAGGCACTACTTCCCAAACAGACGGCAAAAAGTTTACGTAAGCTGACTTTATCTCCTAAGGCACCCATGAAAAATTTAGCAAGCCCATAGGAGACGGTTAGGCAAGACAAAAGTGTAGCAATATCAGCCTTATCCCAGCCGTTATTGATCATGATGCTGTTAGACATCAATTTAAAATTATTACGTACCAAATAGGCACAGACGTAGCCAAAGAAGGCGATGAGAAAAACAACCCGTTGGCGTTTAATAAATGTGGCAAACTTTTCAGGGTGCTGTTGTTGATAATCTGTTTCCATAAAAAACCTCTTTATAAAATTGTAACTGTTTTCACAAAAAGATTATACCCTAATTACCTAAGACTTGACAAGAGCAATTAAAAAAATAGTTCAAAGTAAGCGAATCAATGAGACTATCTCTAGCGTTTACAAGGTTTAAAAGAGTCTCCTCGGTCGTTAGTTTTAACAAATGAGACAGTTCTGTCCTAATCATTGTCTTTTACTAAGTGGAAACTTGTTCCTACTCTATGCGGTTGATTTTGCTGTCCACTGCCGCAGGGTTGTACAAGCCAATATTATCAAATGAATGAACTTGCAGATAAGAAACTGAGACGAGGACAATATTTTAGTACAGTAAGTTGAAAGTGATGCTGCCTAAAAGTTAATTCAAAAAACTGTGCTAGATATTCTTTCGTCAGCCATTTTGCAAGAAACTGATTGAATCGAACGCATACTCCTCCAAAATACAAAAAGCTCTAAACCACCATTCTTTCAGGTGATTCAGAGCTTCTTTAACAATCTATTGTTCAAACATTTAACAGTGAAACAACCTAGTCTTCATTTGATGTGACTAAGATTGCTATCGTCTGATACGGTTTGAGTGTTACTTTTGTCCCAACTGTTTCAGTGTCATAATTGCTGATGAGAACCTGAGCATGTTGGTAATCAGCTGGCAGGTCTAAATCAACCTCCTTGTCGTAGAAGTTGTTAAGGACAAGTAGTTTTTGCCCGTCTAATTCACGCTCAAAGGCGTAAACAGACTCGCTATCTTGATAAGCTGCCTTGTAATCCCCTTCGGAAATAATTGGCATGGCTTTACGGAGTCGGATAAGCTCTTGATAAAACTTAAAGATAATACCGTCTTTTTCATTAGCCACGTTAATCGCTTTGTAAGATTTTCCTGCCTTGAGCCATGGAGTACCTGTGGTGAATCCAGCATTCTCACTGGCATCCCACTGCATCGGTGTCCGTGAGTTATCACGCGATTTGGCCTTGATAATCTCGAAAGCTTCTTCTGGTGTCTTACCCTCATCTAGCATGATTTGATAGGCATTGAGACTCTCAACATCCACATAGTCAGCCATTGACTCAAAATCAGGGTCAATCATCCCGATTTCTTCACCCATGTAGATGTATGGTGTACCGCGTGATAGGTGGATAGAAGCTGCAAGCATGGTTGCTCCTTCATTGCGGAAATGCTTAATATCCACAAAACGATTAAGGGCACGTGGCTGGTCATGGTTGTTGTAGAACAAAGCATTCCAGCCGTTGCCTTGGCTCATGCCCTCACCCCATGAATGAAAGAGATCACGCAGAGCTTGGAAGTCAAAATCCATAATCGTCCATTTTTGACCGTCTTGGTAATCTACTTTCAAGTGATGAAAGTTAAAAGCCATTGACAATTCTTCACGGTCTGGAGCTGTGTACATGATACAGTTTTCCACCGTTGTCGCTGACATTTCCCCAACGGTCATGAAAGACTCATCCTGTCCAAAGCTGGCTTGGTTGAGTTCATGAAGGTAATCGTGCGTAATAGGGCGGTCAGTATAAGCTGGTTTACCATCATTGATGGGACAATCTTCCAGAACCTCATCTTTTCCAATCAGATTAATCACGTCAAATCGGAAACCTTTGACCCCTTTGTCTTGCCAGAATTTAACCACTTTAAAGAGTTCCTCACGGACATTGGGATTGCGCCAGTTTAGGTCAGCTTGCGTCACATCAAAGAGGTGGAGATAGTATTTTCCAGTATCACCAAAGGGTGCCCAAGCATTGCCACCAAACTTAGAAACCCAGTCAGTCGGCTCATCACGTAAGATAAAGAAATCTTGGTAATAGGAATCACCAGCTAGAGCTTTCTGGAACCATTCATGCTCAGTTGAACAGTGGTTTAACACCATATCCAACATAAAATCAATACCTAACTCTTTACCACGTGCTACCATAGCTTCAAAGTCTGCCATAGTGCCGAAGTCTGGATTGACAGCTGTGTAATCTGCCACATCATACCCGTTATCACGTTGTGGACTTGGGTAAAAAGGATTGAGCCAGATCATATCAATTCCTAGCTCTTTGAGGTAAGGTAACTTTTCAGTCACCCCATTGAGGTCACCCGTACCACTACCAGTTGTGTCTTTAAATGATTTTGGGTAAATTTGGTAAACAACCTTACGCTTGTCGATTGCCATGATCAGTCCTTTCTATAACTTACAACTCTATCGTTACTGGTCTTTAAGATAGTCTTGATATTGTTTATGCCAGTAGTCTTTATCTGCATCTGTAATTGGCCGTATCACACGGCAAGGATTTCCTGCAGCCACCACATTGCTTGGAATATCTTTGGTTACAACCGAACCTGAACCAATAACAACATTATCTCCAATCGTCACACCTGGGTTGATCACCACATTTCCTCCGACCCAAATATCTGATCCTAATGTGACTGGTTTTGCATATTCTAACTCAGTATTACGGACAGCGGCATCTATGGGATGTCCAGCCGTATAAATACTGACATGTGGCGCTAAAAACACATTGTCTCCAAACGTGACATTATGTTCGTCTAAAATAGTCAAACCTGTATTCGCATAAAAATGCTTTCCAAATCGAATACGATTACCATGATCAAAATAAACTGGAGGGGTTAAGACCATGTCTTCAGGTGCTTCTAAAAAGCAAAGGCGTAGAGCTTTTAAGGCAGAATCATCGTGCCAAAACTCAGATTCATTAAACGTTTTTTGTGCTTGGTGAACCTTTTGCCATGAATCACCACCAACCTTATAAGGGTTGTATAATTTTTGATCCATTAGCTTATGCCATTCTTTTTGTGAAACCATGCTTCGTTCTTATTTCCGTTATTGTTTCTTTGTGGTTAAAAGATCCTCTCCACGCGTCAGCTGACGAGGCAGATTGCCTGTAATGTCAACTTGATAATCACTATGATTGGTTACAATAACGGGTGTCTCAACCGGATACCCTGCTGCTTTAATAGCTACTATGTCAAACGAAATCAAAGGATCACCAACAGCCACCTTATCCCCTTGGGCAACATGGGCTGTGAAGCCTTTTCCGTCAAGGTTTACGGTATCCATACCGATGTGTATCAGCATTTCTACGCCGTCATCGCTTACGAGTCCAACAGCATGTTTTGATGGGAAGAGAACCGAAACAGTTCCTGCCACCGGTGACACCAATTCGCCTTCAGATGGTTCAATAAGAACTCCTTGTCCCATAACACCTTGGGCAAAGACTGGATCAACAGCTTCTGACAGTGGTTTTGCTTCACCGGAAAGTGGGCTATGGATTGAGGAAACTGTTCCTACTGCTGATCTTGTCGCATCAGGTACAGCTGCCGGCTTTTCAGCTTCTGCACTAGCAAGAGCCGCTTGTGACGCTAATTTTTCATCTTCAGCTTTTGTTAGGATCTTAGCTTTACGGAAAACAATGGTCAGGATAAATGGTACGATGAGAGCAACTGCCATACAGATGAAGAATGGGACCATGTATTTAACGTTAATGGCAAGGAAGCCTGGAATACCACCAACACCGATAGCGTTGGCTTGAACATTCATAGTCGTTGATAAAAGCCCTGCAATACCAGAACCAATCATACCTGCTACAAATGGGTATACATATTTAACATTGACACCAAAAAGGGCTGGTTCGGTAACACCGAGATAGGCTGAGATTGCAGCTGGAAGTGAGATTTCAGCTTCACGTTCGTTTTTGCGGTTCATGAAGAAGTAAGCCAATACAGCTGACCCTTGCGCCATATTTGAAAGAGCGATCATTGGCCATAGACCAGTCGTTTTTGAAGCCGTGTCTGCAATAAGCTGCGTATCAATTGCATTAGTCATATGGTGAAGACCAGTGATAACAAGTGGCGCATAAAGGGCACCAAAGATAGCTCCAAATAGCCATTTCACAGGGCCTGTCAATCCAGCTAAGACGACAAATGAAATGCCTTTACCGATGGTCCAACCAAGTGGCCCCAAGACAGTGTGAGCCAAGATTAGGGCTGGAAGTAATGATAAAAATGGAACAAAGATCATCGATACCATTTCTGGGATACGTTTGCGCCAGAATATCTCAAGGTAGGACAAACTAAGTCCTGCTAGAAGGGCTGGAATGACCTGTGCTTGGTAACCGATACGGTTGATGGTGAAAGCACCAAAATCCCACACCCAATCTTTAGCGATTTCAGTTGCTGGTGTGCCAGCTACGGCATAGGCATTGAGCAACTGTGGTGACACCAAACAGATACCAAGAACGATACCAAGGATTTGAGTTGTTCCCATTTTACGAGAAACAGACCATGTAATTCCTACTGGTAAGAAGTGGAAAATCGCTTCACCTGGTAACCAAAGGAAATGATTGACACCGCTCCAGAATGGTGACACCATTGTTATGGTGTTCCAGACAGGATTACCATCAGCATCAAAAACTTTGGCACCATCTGCTATTTGTTGTCCTAGCCATGGCATCCCCACAGATTCTAGGACATTACGGAAACCCAGAATCAAACCACCAACGATAATCGCTGGAATGATTGGAGTGAAAATCTCAGCCAACATCGTCATGACACGTTGGACAGGATTTTGATTACTTTTAGCAGCAGATTTTGCTGCTTCCTTAGAAACCCCTTCAACACCTGAAACAGCTGTGAAGTCATTATAGAAAATAGGCACATCATTACCGATAATAACTTGGAATTGTCCAGCATTAGTAAAGGTGCCTTTAACAGCTGAAATCTTTTCGATTTCAGCAACATTAGCTTTGCTGTCATCATTCAAAACAAAACGCATGCGTGTCGCACAGTGGGTAACAGCCTTGATGTTTTCTTTACCACCTATGGCAGTCAAGAGATCTTTAGCTTGAGATTCAAATTTTCCCATTTGAGTCAAACTCCTTTTATAGTTTACTAGGATTGCTCCAGATTTTTTGGCGTAAAGCGTAGATAAATTTATTTACAAGATAAGTGTAATCGATTTCAAATTTGTAGGCAAGTTGTTTGGCGACATTTTGCCTCAATTTTGATAAAATAAGGTATCTTGTCTGTAAAAAATAGACAACTTAGAAAAAGTATGAAATTATGAAAAAATACGAGAAAATTTTCCGAAATTTAGAAGCTGCCATTAATCAAGGAACCTACCAGGTTAATGATTATCTACCAACTGAAGAAGAGTTAGCCCAGCAATTTTCTGTTAGCCGCGATACCATCCGAAAAGCTTTGAAACTCCTAGCACAACATGGCCTCATTCAAAAACGTCAAGGCAGTGGCTCACGAATTATCAAGCATGAACGGATTAATTTTCCTGTCTCCACCTTGACCAGTTTCCAAGAAATTGCACAAGCACAAGGGATGACGACAACAACCAATGTCATCGCTATCGATAAACTCATCGTCGATGGGAAATTATCAGAACTAACAGGTTTTCCACCCAAGAGTCATGTTTGGCGCATCACGCGCCAACGTGTGATGGAAGGTGTTGCTTCTGTTCTTGACATTGACTATTTACTGACCACATTTGTTCCAGAAATTGATCGTTCAATTGCAGAAAAGTCTATTTATGACTACTTAGAAAATCACTTACACCTCATGATTGATCTAGCTGAAAAAGAGATTACTATCGATCAGACCAACCAGCAAGACAATATTCTTTTAGATCTTGCTGGTGAGCATCATGTCGTCTCCATCAAATCCAAGGTCTTTCTGAGCAATGGGCAACAATTTCAATTCACCGAAAGCCGCCATAAACTAGATAAATTTAGATTTGTGGATTTTGCCAAGAGAAGACCTCAAAAACGTCACTATCCTTCAAAATAGTGACGTTTTTTACGAAGAATCTTTTCAAAAGCCATTTACTAACCCACTATTAATCGTTAATACCTAAGAAATGGCTTTATAGTTAGTCATAAAATACATTAGGAGTGTGCATAACTCATACCATAAATTAGGATTTAACCCTGTCATATCAGTGATACGCTGCAGCCTGTAAGCTAGCGTATTTCTATGGATATGGAGTTGCTTTGAAGTTTCATTATAATTACAGTTGGTCTTAGCAAAGACAATCAGTGTTTCATAATAGTCTTGATAAATTTCCTTTACACTATCGAAAATCTTATCATCTAATGTTTCAGATACTGAATTTAAAAAAGTGAAGGCCTTGATATCTGACGGAACAACCTTATTGGCTAGTTGAAAAAAATCAGCAAGATACCAATAATCAAGTGTTTCCATAATCATAGATGGTGTTGGGAGTTGCGGCTCACCAATAATGATAATATCACTTAAATCGCTACTTTCTAATTGCCCACTAAGGACTGAGTGCATCTCAGAGGAAACTAGACAGAAGTAAAATGATTCATAGTAAAATATTTCATGATCGTCCAATATCTCTTCCAAATCCTTTTTGTTTTTACTTAGGATACAAGCATTTTCTTCCATCAAATTAACTTTATAATGGTCTAACCCTTCTGTAATAAGCTCTTCGTCGTAGTTTCCATCAATGTTGTCGATCATTTTTTTAACAAAATGCTTTTTTTGATTGAGTCGTTTTTGTTCATTCTTGAACTCGCTCTTTTCTTGAATCAATAACACCACAAACGAGCTGACAATATTAGCAAATGGAGTAACTTGGGATGGTTCACCACTAATGCCTACTACTCCAATGATGTCGTTTTGGTAAACAATAGGAGTGTTTGTTCCTTTTTTCTCATAGACTGTATCCCTATACACCTCAATTCTCTTTTGTTTGCTTATCGACTGCACTGCTGCATAATGGCGATGTCCTATTCTGTCCTTCTCCCCACTTGCAATAATGATACCTTGTGCATCCATAATATTAATATTAAATGGAATATCTTCCATCAGCCTATCAACGATAACTTGGGCTTGTCTTGCCTCAATGACTTGCATGTCAACTCCTTTTGCACAACATTTTTCTTATTAATTAATAAAGCAACAAGAGTTATTATATTGATTACACTTGTTCTTTATACTCAATGACAATCAAAAACTGACTAGGTGACGCCGAGGCAGAAGAGAACTAAAGGTCATCAAACCAAATCAACAACGTCTACTTTTGATTCTCAAAGAGTATTAGAAGCAGTATGACATAGCATTTACACTTGGTGCAAAACCATATGGTCATATCTTGCTTCAGTAACACTTAAACAAACAACTATATTATACCATTTAATATTAGCAATAATTTTAAGCTAATAAGATGGAGAAATCCTTTTAAAAATGGGTTTTATAATATGTCTTATTGTTGTGTTAGCGACAATACCCTAATGATATTTTCAGTTGTACGTTCAATATTTGCCTTCCCATCAGCTAGTATATCTTCCAAACTACCATTTCGTGATAATATTCCAAATATTGCTGTCATTCCCTCATCGTATAGAACATCAACATTTTCACCAATATGACCGGCACAAGCAAATACAGGTTTTCCATATTTCTGAGCTAGCTTAGAAACCCCATAAGGTGCTTTACCAAATTTGGTTTGAAAATCCATTCCACCTTCACCGGTAAACACATAATCGGCTTTTTTGATATACTCCTCTAATCCTGTGACGTCAATAACAATATCAATACCAGATCTTAATTGAGAATTAGTAAAAGCCAGTAATCCTGCACCTAATCCACCAGCTGCACCGGCACCAGGGACTTGATCGACATCCACATCGAACTCGTCATTGATAACTTTGGCATACCTTTTTAGATTTTTATCCAAAATGTCAACCATCTCAGCAGTTGCACCTTTTTGTGGTCCAAAAACTCTCGAAGCACCCTCTTCTCCTGTTAAAGGATTTGTCACATCTGATGCAATCAAAACATCTATCGTTGATAACCGAGGATCTATGCCTGATATATCTATTTTATGTAGCCTATCCAATGATCCCCCACAAGGTTCAATACTTTGACCACTGATATCTAAAAAGTTAACTCCTAGCGCATTAGCCATGCCGGATCCGCCGTCATTTGTCACACTCCCACCAATACCAATGATGATTTTCTCTGCTCCATGGTCTAGAGCAGCTTTGATCATTTCTCCTGTACCATAAGTTGATGTTTTCATCGGGTTTCTCAATGACTTTGGAAGTAAGTCGATACCATTCGCTTTAGCCATCTCAATGACAGCCGTTCGCCCATCTCCTAACATACCAAAATACGTGGAAACAGTCGTACCTAGCATTGGACCGGTAACTTGAACCGGAATCCTCTTACCATGTGTGGCGTCAACTAGGGCGTCAACTGTTCCTTCACCACCATCAGCCATTGGCACATGTAAAACCTCAGCATCTTTCCAAACTTTTTGTATTCCTCTTTCCATTGCTTCACAAACTTCTTTAGCAGTCATGCTCTCTTTAAAAGAGTCTGGGGCTAATACAATTGTTTTTTTCATTCTTAATCTCCTTATCTATTTCTGAAAACCATATAAAACAACAGCGACTAGGGTCATCACACCACCAATACATACTTCGTACGGAATAATTTGCAATCTCTCCTTTATTGTCATCTTCATGCTGTCTGCACTAACATGGAAATAATTTCCTTGTGGAACAGCATCAATAACTGTAGAACCTGTATGAACCATGACCGCAGCAGACAGCGGATTGAGACCTGTACTTAATATAGCATCTCCAAATGAACCCGTCGCTAAGATAACTGCCGTCGATGTTGACCCTACTGCTAGACCCATAATAACCCCTGAAAGTGGTGCTAGGAATACTCCTGAAAGGCCCAACGACATAATCACATGAACGACTTGAGTTGATAAATCTGATGCTGAAATTAATCCTGCAATAGCTCCGGCACCAATTAAAATCAGAACTGTATCAGTTACCCTTCTAACCCCTGATGTAGCATACGCAGAAATGTTTCCTGCGTGTCCCATTGCTATTGCACCAACAACTGACGCAAAAGGTAAAATGTACATCGCATCTATTTTTATATTTTGAAGTATCGCCATGTTCAATAGATTGCCTAGAGGATTTAATAGTAGTAGAACAACAGATAGTAAAGGCGTAATCAACGCTTTCTTCAACGGCATAAACTCCTTTTTGTTACCTTTTACATCTTTATCGGCAACCGTCACACCTTTATGTTTAATCATATTAGCAATAATAACGGTTGCTAACAATCCAAAAAGAGCAGGAATGAATCCGCCAATCATGACGTCACTCAAAGTTAACTTGAAACCTTCAGTTGCGGCAATAGTGTTGGGATTTGGTGAAATAATATTACCAGCTTTTCCTCCGCCAGACAAAGCCGTTAGTAAAGCTAGTTTACTCATACCGGTCTGTTTACCAACCGATAATGCAATCGGTGCTACAATCAAGACAGCTACAGGTATAAACACACCTACTGCTGTTATAATCATCGTCGACAACGCTAAGGCTAATAATATTTTATTGGCCCCTAATTTATTAACAATCGCATTAGCAATAGACTCAGCTGCCCCAGATTCCATCATCACTCCCGCCAGCATGCCGGCTGCTAGAACTCTTATTGCTGTCCCCATTATACTCTGTGTTCCTTTTATCAAGATGTCGACAGTATCAACTAAAGAAACACCACCGAAAAGACAACCTACTATCGCCCCTAAAAAGAGAGAATAAAGTGGATTGAATCTCCTTAAAATAAGAAAAATAGCTAATAATAATCCAATAATTGCTGCATACCACGAAATCATGCCAGTATCCATACATGTCTCCTTTTTCACAAAAAAATGTTTACGCTTACATCATACAGAATGTTAGCGTTTTTTTAAATTGGTAAAATAACATTCTTTTTTGTGCAAATGAACAATAACTAGAAGGATTGTTTAGAAAATACTATCAACTTGAGTCAGATAATTATCAGAAAAAATCCATGAAAATGATAGCGCTTACTTAGATTTGTGATATAATGAACTTAAATCATATTCTGTAAAAGGAGACTTGTTTATGGTAACTTATCAACACTTCGCTGAAGACCTTATGCGCAAAAGCGCTCCTTACTTTTCCCCTCTCAAAGCAACTATTGAGACGGCTTTTTATGAAAATCATGTCGAAGCGGTTACGTCGTTGGAGAAAGCTTATACACTAGCCAGCCAAGCACCAACAACTATTGTGCTTGATATGGAGGTAGCACATGCTGACGAATTAGGACTTCCAGAAGGTGCCAAGATACTTCTCTCAAATGGCGGAGCAGTTGTTGGACGGACTGCTAAAGCTAGACGCATTTTGGGACAAAATCCTGAGGAAGATGCCAAGCTTCTCCCCATCGTGCGTGACGCTATTTTTAATGCTCGTCACCGTACTTTTTATCGTGCTGATGCCGTTGTTGGACTGGACGAGGCCTTCATGCTTAAAGCACATCTCATGGTCCCAGAAGATGACATCAATAATCTATACTCCTGGTTAATTAATTTTCAAATCTTAAACGATGATTATCAAGAACGGTTGGATCAGTCAGTCTTGTATGAAGACAATGATATTTACATTTTCTCTGATCCTGAGTGGAGTCACCCAGATTACCCTGATGGGTTGGCTTATTTTGATACCAACCACAATTGTGCGGTTATTCTTGGTATGCATTACTTTGGAGAGCTTAAAAAATCCACTCTCACCCTAGGTTGGGGAACGGCTGCCAGAAATCATTACGTTTCTTGTCACGGAGGATTGAAAATCTTCAAAAAAGACGGTCAAAACAGCCACGTCGCTTCTTTCTTTGGTCTTTCTGGTTCAGGAAAATCAACCCTAACCCATGCAAAGCATGACGGCAAATACGACATTAAAGTGCTTCACGATGATGCTTTCATTATTTCAGAAAAAGACGGTTCTTCTATCGCCCTAGAACCTTCCTATTTTGATAAAACACAGGATTATCCGTCAGGGCATCGTGAACAAGATTACTTTGTAACGGTCCAAAACTGCGGAGTTACCTTGGATACCGAAGGACGTAAACGCTTGGTAACAGAAGATGTTCGAAATGGTAACGGTCGCACCGTCAAATCTCGCTATTCAACACCAAACCGTGTTGATCGTATCGAAGATGGTATCCAGTCTATTTTCTGGATTATGAAAGACGATTCCTTACCACCACTGGTTAAAGTCAACGACCCCGTTCTTGCTTCAACTATGGGCTGTACCCTGATGACCATGCGTTCCAGTGCTGAAAACACTTCTGATAGCCTCAACAGCTTGATCATTGAGCCTTATGCTAATCCATTCCGCGTTTATCCTTTGGTAGACGATTATCAAAAATTCCAAAACCTCTTTGAATCAGGAGTTGATTGCTACATCATTAACACTGGTGCTTATATGGGAGACAAAATTCCCAAGGAAACAACCCTCAGCATTATTGAGCAAATCGTCGACAAGAAAGGCCTCTTTAGACCATTTGGACCAACTTCTAACCTAGAATTTTTGGATTGTCCAGAGTTTCCAGTTAAGGCTTTCGATGACGATTACAAACAATTGATCAGAGACCGCATGCAAGCTCGTCTTGATTTCCTTCTCAACTTTAACCACAGCAACCTCGAGAATCCGCTACCTGCAGAAGCCATTTTACATATGGAAGATTTGCTGAAAGAGTTAGAGTAGCAGACTGATTTATACCAATCTTAACTAAAAACAAAAGCGAGAAACTCACATAAGGTTTCTCGCTTTTAACGTTTTATCATCAATCGGTCTTCACTGCCAGCCACTTCTAGCAGATCTCCGAATAACTTTCCTTTTAGACAACAAGTGCTTAATGCGCCAAAAACATCGCCACTAAAATCAACACATCAACCACCAGCCGAATCAATTGAGGTTTTAGATTAGGTCTCTGTCCCATATTAGCGGCATTGTTGAGGGCTATTCCTGACATTGCGAAAAGGCCACCGGCAACACCATAAATAGCACTGCTGTTGTCCTGCCAGAAATAAAGGTAGGTAAAAGCAATGGTCACAAGCACTCCAAAAAGTGTCAATAACATATTACGTTTGGTAATGATTTTAGCTCCCAAACTACCTAAGACAGCTGAAAAAGCTATTACAGACAAGTATAGACCTAGTACAATTAACACAACAATTTTCATAAAAACCTACCTATTCTTGGTATCTAAAATAATGGTCACAGGACCGTCATTAACCAAGGCGACCTTCATATCTGCTCCAAAAACACCTTTTTCAACAGGGAGATGCTCTGCTAAAGCTGTATTGAACTGGTCATAAAAAGCGCTAGCCATATCAGGTTTCGCAGCACCAGTGAAGGCTGGTCGGTTGCCTTTTTTGGTATCAGCATAAAGGGTAAATTGCGAAACAGACAGAATGCTTCCTTTAACATCGCAAACCGACAAATTCATCTTGTCATCGGCATCTGAAAAAATACGCATATTGACAATCTTACGCACCGCATAATCCAGATCTTCCTGACTATCCTCTGGTCCAACACCGACCAATAGCACAAGTCCTTGATCGATCTGACCTACTATTTTCTCATCTATCGTCACAGACGCTTCTGAAACTCTTTGAATAATAATTTTCATAAATGCATTGACTTTCTAACAATCAAGAAACACTAACTGCCCCAAAATCCAATTCTAACAATAACCCTACCTTGCCACACTCGTAAGAAATACACAGTTGTTCACTTCCAGCCAGTCCTTTTGAAGTCACCTCTCAACAAGGAAACAAAGCCCTAAGCTAGCTGTGTGAATGATTGATAACATCACTGAAGTAAGCAAACAGTTACGATGGCCTTACCTAACACTAAATACTACAAAGATGACACTGATCAAGCTATCTAAGACGAGACAGTCTAGCAAAGCCATGGTTGAAATGAAGCACAGAGCACTAACAAAGTTTAGAGACAAATCCCCTATCAATTCAAAATCGAAAGCTAACGCTTTCCCTATCTGCAACCTAAAAGGTGCTACCCCCAGCACCCTTTAGCCATTGGTACGCTTAACAGAGTAGACATCCGGAATAATCTTAATCTTATCCACCACATAGGTGAGTTCTGAAACGTTTGGAATACCGAAAGTCACGTGTATGTTAGCAAACTTCATGTCTTTACTTGGCTGCGCATGAAAAGAGGAAATATTCTTCGTGACATTTGACACTACTTGGATAACATCGTTGATAATACCAGAGCGATTAAGGGCGTAAATATCAATCTCAGCTTGATATTCTTTGCGTGAATTGGCATCATCCCACTCTACTTCGATCAAGCGTTGTTCATAGCCCTCTTGACTCTTGATATTGTGACAATCTTGACGGTGAATAGCTACACCTCGCCCTTTGGTAATATAACCTTCAATAGGATCACCCGGGACAGGATTACAACATTTAGCGATACGCATGAGTAAACCAGACGCGCCCTGAATAATGACACCATTTTCATCACTCTTAACCTTGAGAACATCTTTCTTCTCAGCCTTGACTTCGCCACCTTTCATGAGCTCTTCAGCCTCAGCTTTAGCACGGGCACGCTCTTCTTCACGGCGTTCTTTTTCAGTTAATTTATTAAAGACACTGACAGGACCAATATCGCCAAAGCCAACCGCAGCATATAAGGACTCTTCGCTCTTGACACTAAGCCTTGGTAGAATCTCTTCAATATGTTTTTTCTCAAGGTATTTATTAGCGACGTAACCTTGTTCTTGAAAGAAATCCACGAGCATTTCGCGTCCTTTATTGATCGACATTTCTTTGTCTTGGTTTTTAAAGAATTGGCGAATTTTATTACGAGCCTTGGTTGTCTTAACCATGTTGATCCAGTCTCGACTTGGTCCGAAAGAATTGCTATTGGTGACAATTTCGACAACGTCACCTGTTTTAAGTTTAGCTGTCAAAGGGACCATGCGTCCATTAACCTTAGCCCCCGTTGCTTTTTCCCCAACCTGCGTATGAATAGCATACGCAAAGTCAATCGGTCCAGAATCTTTTGGTAATTCTTGCACAGCACCTGTCGGTGTAAAGACATAAATGCGCTCTGAGAAAATATCTTCCTTAACAGAATCTACAAAATCAACTGCGTCACCATTAGAGGCATCCTGCAATTCCACCAGATCTTTAATCCAGTTCATGCCAAGAGCCGATTCTTTCTGATCAACTTTGGTGGTAATTCCTTTTTTGTAGGCCCAGTGAGCGGCTACCCCAAATTCTGCAACTTGATGCATCTCTTTGGTACGGATTTGAATTTCAATAGGTCCTTTGGGCCCATAAACCGTGGTGTGGATAGACTGATAGCCATTGACTTTGGGGTTGGCAATGTAGTCCTTAAAGCGCCCTGGCATGGGGCGCCACAGTTCATGAATATAGCCCAGCATCGCATAAACATCGCTCTGTGTTTCCATGACACAACGGATCGCGATCAAATCATAAATTTGATCAAAGCGTTTCTTCTTGTCGCGCATTTTACGGTAAATCGAATAGATGTGTTTGGGACGTCCATAAACCTCACCAAAAATTCCTTCTTCTTCCGTTGTTGACTTGATTTTATTAACAATTTCATCCACAAGTTCTTCACGTTCACGACGTTTTTCCTTCATCATGTGGGAAATTTTATAAAATTCGACTTCGTTGAGATAGCGAAAAGACAAGTCTTCTAGTTCCCATTTAATGCGGCTAATTCCCAGACGATGGGCTAAGGGCGCATAGATTTCCATGGTTTCACGAGAAATCCGCTCTTGCTTACTTTTAGGCAGGTGCTTCAAGGTGCGCATATTATGCAGGCGGTCAGCCAATTTTACCAAGATAACACGAATGTCCTTAGACATGGCCATCAGCATCTTGCGATGATTTTCTGCCAGCTGCTCTGCATGGGATTTATACTCTACTTTACCAAGTTTTGTAACGCCATCGACAATATTACGGACGTCCTTGTCAAAGAGTTCTTCAATATCACCCAGGGTAAAGTTCGTGTCTTCGACAACATCATGAAGAAAGCCACAGGCAACTGTCACAGCGTCCAAATGCAGACCTGCCAAAATCCCTGCCACTTGGATAGGATGAATGATATAAGGCTCACCGGATTTTCGGTACTGTTCCTCATGCGCCTTTTCGGCACACTCCAGTCCCTTCTTAACCAATGCAAGATCTTCTTTTGTCATATATTCCGCTGCTAAAGCAACGACTTCCTGACCAGTTAAATCAACTGTTTTTGCCATTCTAACTACCTATCCCATCTTAGACTCTTATCGTGTAACTATTTTAACACGATTTCTAAGAAAAAGGAAAGAAGGTCTTTGCAAAATGCTCAATTGACAGCCCCACGGCTAACAAACCATTAACATTGATTGGCAAAATGCTTAACAAAAAAGAGACCTTTCCCAAATAATCTTCCCTTATTGGCTTTAAAGCATTCTTCGCATACTGACAGCAAGCCTGTACATAGGATACTATCATAACAAGCTAAGATAATACTATCTTCTGATTAGAGTTAGCGTTATAATATTAAGAAAAGAGAAGAAGAGAGGTAGTCTTGTGACACTTTCAATCGAACACATCGGACTCTGGTGCCAAGATTTAGAAACTATGCGTGCTTTTTATGAAACCTATTTCAAAGCCAAGTCCTCCGAAAAATACTATAATCCTAAGTCTGGATTTTCGTCTTACTTTCTAACCTTTACATCTGGGGCTCGCTTGGAGCTGTGCCACCGCGCAGATATCAAAAAGGGTGACAAAGATACCTTTGGACTGACCCATCTGGCTTTCTCGCTAGGATCAAAAGATGCGGTGGATGACTTTGCTTATGGCGTGCAGGCACAAGGATTTCCAATCATCAATGGCCCACGAACAACTGGCGATGGCTATTATGAAGCAGTTATCCTTGATCCTGAAGGTAACCAGCTGGAACTGACTATCTAAGAAAGAAGAGGTGTTATGATGACATTAACTTTGAAGGATTTCAAGTGGACTCGTCCACCTAAAACTTACCAAGTCACCGATTATCAGGTGTCCTTGACAACCGAGCCGCATACTGATCTTTGGCAAAAAACTTACTATCACTTTGTGAATGACAATGCCCCCCTTTTTCAAATGACAACCGAGGAACCTTATTTTTCCTTTACGGTTAAGACTAATTTTGAAAATAGCGGCCACCGCTTTGACCAGTGTGGCATCATTCTCTATCAGGACAGCGACAATTGGATCAAAGGATCGATTGAGTATGAAAATGAAAGATTTCAACATCTCGGTAGTGTAGTGACCAATCATGGTTATTCTGACTGGGCGACCACAGAGATTCCGACGACTGTCAAAAGCATGTGGTATCGTCTGAGCCGTCGAGAACAGGATTTTTGTATTGAATCTTCAAAAGATGGCAAGACTTTTGAACAGATGCGGATTTGTCATCTTCACGAAGCGAAAGGAGCAGTTAATATTGGTGTCTATGCCTGCTCACCGGAAGCATCCAGTTTTACCGCCCTATTTACTGATTTTGATTATGGCGACTGCGTTTGGCAAGCTCACCATGGACAAGCACCAGATGAGGAGGACATCAAATGACTGTTAAAGTATTTGCGACCGATATGGATGGTAGTTTTCTTAATTCTCAAAATGAGTATGATCGAAAGCGTTTTAAACGAGTGTTCAACACCATTCAAGCATCAGGTGCTCGTTTTGTAGCTATTTCGGGCAATCAATATTATCAAATTCGGTCCTTTTTTAAAGATTACGAAAAGGAGATGACTATCGTTGGGGACAATGGTGCTTATATTGTTGAAAATGGACGCTTTTTAACCTCCTTTACCATTGCTAAATCCGTTATTAAAGAGGCAATCACCTTCATTGAGCGTGAGATTCCCCAAGCGAGAATCCTACTTTGTGGTGAAAAATCAGCCTATCTCAAATCATCTATGCCGCAAGACGACAAGGATTATTTTGGACTTTATTACCATCGACTCACAGAGGTAGATACCTTTGATACACTCCCAGACGATAACTTTCTCAAATGTTCCATCAATATCCCACCAGAAAAAACCTCCGCTATCAGTCATTACTTTAACCAAGCATTTCCCGGACAAATGACAGCCACCTCAGCTGAAGATGGCAATATCGATCTCATTGCCACAGGTGTCCATAAAGGGGCTGCTTTATCGCTTTTACTGGAAAGATGGGGATTAACTAGTCAAGAATTAGCCACTTTTGGCGATGGCGGCAATGATTTGGAAATGTTGGAGTTAGCTAACTATTCTTACGCCATGGCTAATGGCTCTGAAAAAGTGAAAGAAGTGGCGCAGTATCAAGCCCCTTCTAATGACCAGTCGGGAGTCCTGGCGACTATCGAAGAACTTTTGAAAGCAAAATAGGGTTATGATGATTAGCTCTTGAAATACAATAACCACTGTTAACCATCTGCAAAAATAACTATATTGCTACTGTTTACCAAACCACCTGAACAAAACATTCGTTTTATTCAGGCGTTTTATTGATGAAAAGGGTTTCTTTTTGTATAATGTTTGTGGAAATATTTTTTATCACAAAGGAGATCTTATGAAAAAGTATTATTGGTCCAAAAGCGCCCTTTTGTTATCTCTTCTGGCAGCCGCAACTAGCGCTAGCCTCGTTCAAGCAGAAGAAACAACAAACTCAACAGCCTCCACTGACCCTAATATTGCCAGCCAAGCGACATCGACTACTCCAGCTTTAGAAACACCTCCTACACCAGTCGGAAATACAGTAACAGAGCAAGCTCCTGATACCAATACAGCTGACCTATCTGAACCTACTACGACAGGTGCTGCCGATGCCACATCGACAGCAGCCCAACCCGTTGCAGCTGATACTAACGATACCGTTGCTCCTCAAGAAGGGCAAGCTGTAGATGTCCGCATCCTCTCAACTACTGACCTTCACACTAACTTAGTCAATTACGATTACTACCAGGATAAAGCCTCACAAAGTATTGGCTTAGCCAAAACGGCTGTTCTGATCCAAAAAGCCAAAACTGAAAATAGCAACGTCCTCCTCGTCGACAACGGTGATCTTATCCAGGGAACACCACTTGGCACCTACAAAGCTCTAGTTGACCGTGTTGAAAAAGGCGAACAACATCCCATGCACGCTGCCCTAAAAGCTCTTGGCTTTGATGCTGCAACACTTGGAAATCATGAGTTCAACTATGGTTTGGACTACCTCCAAAATGTCATTGCCACAGCAGGACTGCCAATCGTCAATGCTAATGTTATCGATGCAACCAGTAAACAACCACTCTTTAAACAATACGAAATCCTCACCAAATCTTTCAAAGATGCTGACGGTAAGCAAGTCAATCTTAAGATTGGTATTACAGGAATCGTGCCGCCACAAATCCTCAACTGGGATAAGGCAAACTTAGAAGGCAAGGTCCTTGTTCGCGATTCAGTCAAAGCCTTAGAAGAATTAGTTCCAAAAATCCGCCAAGCAGGTGCTGACATTGTCCTCGTTCTTTCTCACTCTGGTATCGGCGATGATGAATATCACGAAGGCGAAGAAAATGTTGGTTACCAAATCGCTGGAATCAAAGGGGTTGATGCTGTCGTAACCGGTCACTCACATGCCGAATTCCCTTCAGGAGATGATACTGGATTTTACGAAAAATATGCCAACGTTGATGGGGTAAATGGAACTATCAATGGGACACCGGTTACTATGGCTGGTAAATATGGAGATCATCTTGGCGTTATCGATCTTGGTTTGACTTACACTAATGGCAAATGGGAAGTCACTAAGAGTCATGCTGAAATCCGCGAAATTGACAAGAAAAGCGATGTGGCTGACCCAAATATCGTAGCCCTTGCTGACGAAGCCCATCAAGGCACCATTGCCTATGTGCGTAAGCAAGTCGGCACAACAACAGCCCCTATCAACAGCTACTTTGCACTCGTCAAAGATGATCCTTCTGTTCAGATTGTGAATAATGCACAGCTTTGGTACGCTAAGCAAGAACTGGCTGGAACACCTGAAGCAGAACTTCCTCTACTATCTGCAGCAGCACCATTTAAGGCTGGTACGCGAGGTGATGCATCAGCTTATACTGATATTCCTACTGGTCCAATCGCGATTAAAAATGTGGCTGATCTCTATCTTTATGATAACGTCGCAGCGATCCTAAAAGTAACCGGAGCTGATTTAAAAGAATGGTTGGAAATGTCTGCAGGTCAGTTCAACCAGATTGATCCAACAAACACTAAACCACAATCGCTCGTCAATATGGAATATCGCACCTACAACTTTGATGTGATTGATGGTCTCACCTACGAATTTGATGTTACCCAACCAAATAAATACGACCGCAATGGTAACTTGGTTAATGCTGATGCGAGCCGCGTTCGAAACCTCAAATATAATGGTCAAGTCATCGATCCCAATCAAGAATTTATGGTTGTAACCAATAACTACCGTGCTACTGGAAGCTTCCCAGGGGTTAAAAACGCAAGCATCAATCGTTTGCTTAATCTTGAAAATCGCCAAGCCATTATCAACTACATCTTGGCTAAAAAAACCATCAATCCTTCGGCGGATAATAACTGGCGTTTTGCAGACACCATAAAAGGGCTTGATTTACGTTTCAATACAGCAGATAACGCTAAAAACTTAGTCAAAGACAGTGAAGAATTGGTTTATCTCAATCCATCTGCTACGATGGAGGGATTCGGAGACTATCGCTTTGTCTACACAGAGGCTAAGACTAGTGAAACACCTGGTGGCAATGAAGATTCCCACCAAAATGCTCAAACACCATCTCCTCTAGATCCAGAAACACGCACTGCTATTCATCATCTGGTTGCCACAGCCTATGCACAAACACAAGCAGCCAATGCGACTGAAAAGCAAGCTCTCGCTGCAACCAAAAATGACCAAGCAACTTTACCAAATACCGGTGAAACAAACTCACTTTGGATGACCATCCTAGGAATTATGAGCCTTGGCTTTGTGGCTAAAGTCAAAAAACACCGCAACAACGAAACAAGCCATTAAGACTACCATAGGATAACTACCTATTAACATCCTACCCAAGCAAAAGCAACTGAGGACTGTTTTTTCTGTAAAGACAGATGTCAAAAATCAGTTGCTTTTTTAATTCTTCTTTTTTGGCTTAATGATTAAGGGAAAGACTTGTTCACAATGCTAAAAACGGTCATACTATCTGATCTTGGCAGGTGTTTTTGAATACGTAACGCATACATTCTTATAAACATAGATGGCTTGATTACTTTCGCAATATAACAGGCTAAGTCATCTCTAGGACATTCCTTTCTCTTCATTCGTCATTATCAACCGAGAATCAGTTTCATTGGTAAGAAGTCAGTCAACAAGCTAATCTTTCAATCATTGATGTCCCTCTTCTCTTTTTATTAGTCATTTTTAGAATAAAACTCCCCATTTAGATATGCTATAATAAAAGCGATGAAAAATATCTATTTATCTGGAGGTCATATGGAATCACTTACCCTTGTCTATGTCAGTCTCAGTGGCAATACTCACAGTTTTGTCAAACGCTTTGCTAGTTTTCTCAAAGAAAAGCACAACATTGACTCCAGATTGATTAACATCAAAGACCTTAAACACGAAACATTTCCTGTCAAAGAACCTTTCCTTGCCCTTCTTCCGACTTATCTTGAAGGCGGAAATGGCCTGGATACTGGAGATACTGAGATTTTGACGACACCATTGCGACAATTCATCGCAGCTCATGATAACTACAAAAATTGCTTTGGTATCATCGGCTCTGGTAATCGTAACTTCAACAACCAGTATTGCCTTTCAGCCAAACAATACGCTGAACAATTTGGCTTTCCCATGTTAGCTGACTTTGAACTTAGAGGAACATCAGCTGATATCGAACGCATCGCTCCAATTGTTCTAGACACTTGGCAGACTTTTGAAAAACCATAGCACTACTGAAAAGTGAATGACAAAAGTTTTAACTGCTAGTCTGTTATGCTTTGATATATCCTACTCTTTAAATGAAATATCTATAACCCTATTAGAAATACACTGACAAAGGAGAGCTTATGAAAACAACCGTAGATTACATCACAACGCTGACTAACATCCCCTCACCAACTGGCTTCACCAAAACGATTATGAACTACATTGTGTCAGAGTTACAACATTTTGGTTATGAACCTATTCGTACCCATAAGGGCGGGGTTATGGTCTCTATCGAAGGTCAAGATAACCAGCAACACCGTGTGGTTACTGCCCATTTAGACACATTAGGGGCCATGGTTCGCGCCATCAAACCAGATGGACGCCTTAAAATGGACTTAGTCGGTGGCTTTGTTTATAACGCTATCGAAGGCGAAAACTGCACGATACATGTCGCAAAAACTGGCAAAGAAATTTCTGGAACCATTCTCATGCACCAAACATCTGTTCATGTTTACAAAGATGCTGGCACTGCCGAACGTAATCAAGCTAACATGGAAATACGCCTAGACGAAAAGGTTACCAGCGCTGAAGAAACACGCGCTCTAGGCATCGAAGTCGGAGATTTCATTTCCTTTGATCCCAGAGTTGTTGTCACTCCAAACGGTTTCATCAAATCACGCCACCTAGATGATAAGGTCAGCGCAGCCATTCTCTTAGAACTGCTCAAAACCTATAAGGAAGAAAATACCAAACTACCACACACAACCCACTTCTACTTCTCAGCCTTCGAAGAAGTCGGACACGGCGCTAACTCAAGTCTCCCAGCGCAAGCTGTTGAATACTTAGCCGTCGATATGGGAGCCATGGGAGATGATCAAGCCACTGACGAGTACACCGTTTCTATCTGTGTCAAAGACGCTTCTGGTCCTTACCATTATGAGCTTCGTCAGCACATGGTTTCGCTTTGTGAAGCTAACCACATCCCTTACAAATTAGACATCTATCCTTATTATGGTAGCGATGCTTCAGCTGCTGTTAGTGCGGGGGCTGAAGTCAAACATGCCCTTCTTGGCGCTGGAATCGAATCGAGTCATTCCTACGAGCGTACTCATACAGACTCTGTGGAAGCAACCGAGCGTCTAGTCGATGCCTATCTCAAAAGTCCAATGATAGACTAGTTGACCTTAAACCTCTAGTCATCATCTACTCGAGCTTCTTAACGAACCTCATGATTGACCTCACTAGCTTTAAATACCAAGTATAGACAGCAAAGCCTAATTGGAAGGCACATCAGGAGAAAACATATGCCAGAACCTATTATTGTCTCTCATAAAAAAATAGGAGATATCATCTACGCTTTTGGAGCTCTCTGCTTTGTCTTAATAGGCCTAGTCTTCCTGACTGTCCCCAGTCTCTCCGTTCAATTAGTAGGACTTCTCTCAATTGCCTTTTTTGGCTTTTGTTTAGTCATGTACATCAAGAGAATTTTCAGAAAGCACCCCTTACTAATCATTGACGAGCGGGGAATCACTGATCATTCTTCAGCCTTGGCTATTGGATTTATTCCTTGGGAGGATATTAAAAACGTAGAACTCCGCCATATGTTCGACCAGATTTTTATCAGTGTCGAGGTCACCTCTCATGATGCTTATTTAGCAAAAATGACGCCCCTCCAGCGCCAGACTACAAAAGCTAATCTTAAAATGGGATACCCTCTCGTCAATATCACTCTGAACACCACTGGAACAAACCCTCAAGCTATTCATCAAAGAATTGAGGAAGACTTTGGACACTATTACAGAAAGGGTTGATATGGCGACTTTAATCATGATACGTGGCAACTCTGGATCGGGAAAAACCAGTCTAGCCCACTCTCTTCAAAAAGAATTAGGAGAAAATACCCTTTTACTATCCCAGGATTTACTAAGGCGAACAATGCTTCATGCCCACGATGGGTTCGATACACCAACTGTTCCCCTTCTCCTTAATTTACTAGACTATGGTTTTAATCATAATCAAACGACTATTTTAGAAGGGATTCTAAAATCAGATTGGTACCAGCCAGTCTGGCAAAGAATCATCGAACTTTATGGTTTAGCCAATACTTATGCTTACTACTGCGACCTGCCTTTCTATGAGACACTAAAACGCCATAATACTCGTGATAAAGCTAAAGAGTTTGGTGAAGAAGCCCTCAAACGTTGGTGGGTAGAAAAAGATTATTTGGCAGACATTCCTGAAACAAAATTAACAAGAGCACTTTCTCTAGAAACTGCCAAAACTCTCATCCTTTCAGACCTCAAAAAGTCCTGATGATTAGTGTCATCAGGACTTTTTCTTATATTAGCTCAATCTCCAAACCAAAATGATCACTCACCACTGGGCCATTGTTGCCATCAAAAACAACTGTTGAAGACTTAACCTTAAAAGAGCTATCTACAAAGGCGTGATCAACTTTGAGAGCTAACTCGTTGCCTTCCCAACCATCAATATCAGCTAAGATGGTGTGATCTCCCAAAGATTGTTCTGCTACCACATGACTATCTTGAAGGTTCAGAGAGCTGTTAATAACTTGTTGATAACCTTCATTTCCTGTGGGATTGTTGAAATCTCCCATTAAAATAAGAGGGTTATGTTCATTTTCAAGAGCTTGAGCAAGACGAGGCCACTCCGTCTCAAAGCCTTTCTCCCACCAAGATAGGTGTAAGCTGACAATAGAAAGATCCTTTTCATCAATCTGCGTACGCACTAGAAGTGCTCGCCTAGTATGATAATCGGTAGGATCCACTGATTCTGAAGCTAAGATATCAATCGCCTCAATCGGTGTCTTGGATAAAATAGCTACACCTTCATGAAAGCGATCATAACCGATGTGGTTGTAGACCCAAGACCAATGGTAGTTAACTCCTTGCTCTTTTAAAGCCATCACTAATTTTAGAGCATAATTGTCTTCGTGAATAGCTGGGTTAACCATCAAGGGATGATAATTAAAAGGATGCTCAACTACTTTTGTTTCAATAAGCTGATTAATTTCCTGTAAGCAGATGATATCATAATCATTCTCTAAAATGGTTGAAAGTAAGTTCTGGAACTTTGTTTCCATATCTTCTTCCATCCATGAATGTGTATTTAAAGTTAATAACTTCATGACCGCTTCCTCTCTATACTTCCAAAAAGGGTAACTAAACCGTAGAACTAATATCCAGAAAAACAAGTGATCCTGTTCAGCATAACCTACTGAACAAGCATCATAAATGAAAGAATCCGAGCTTTTGACTCAGATTCTATGATTATAGCTGCTTTTTAAGCGCTTATAGGCTAACACGCGCAACCATTTCTTTAGCAGACTGGTGTCCTGTCTTGTCTAATGAGACAGATTCAATTTCAGCTGTATTTGTGAAGGCAACAACCGTTGTTACTTCACGACCTGCCGAACGAATGGCATCGAGATCAGCTACGACTAAGAGATCACCTAGGGATACACGTTGTCCATCAGTAACTTTAGCTGAGAATGGCGCACCATTAAGAGCTACGGTATCAAGACCTACGTGAACTAACACTTCCAAGCCATTATCCGTTAATAGTCCAAAGGCATGCTTAGTTGGAAAGACGCTAGTTACGACACCAGATACTGGTGAGTAGATATTACCATTGACAAGTTCAACGGCAAAACCATCTCCCATCATTTTTTGTGAAAAGACTGGGTCAGAAACATCTGTAATCGGAAGAACATCTCCATCAGCAACAGTTGCAATGGTTTCGATTACACCTTTAAACGATGCATTGACCTGTGATGTTTGCTCAACTTCTTGAGTTGTTACTGTAGGAATCTCAGCACCTGAATCCAACAAATCTTGAATGTCAGATTTTAAGATGTCGGCTTTTGGTCCGTAAACCGCTTGAACACCATTTCCTTTGACAATCAAGCCCATTGCTCCAGCCTGTTTCCAAGCATTTTCAGAAGCAACTTTTTCAGTATCATTTACACTGACACGAAGACGAGTCATACAAGCATCTACATCAGCGATATTAGCTTTACCACCAAGAAGGTTGATAATTTGAACAACTTGTGAGTTAGCATCAGCAACCGCACCAGTTTCTGTGCTTTCAGCATTATCGCCTAACATATCGGCGTCATAGTTACCATTACGTCCTGCAGTGGCTAAATTCATTTTCTTAATCATGAAATCTGCAACAAAGTACATAATAGCAGCAAAGAGAAGAGAGACCCAGATAAAGTTGATAAGATCCATTCCCAGACCGGCTTTAATAGCCATAGGCGTACGTGTTAAAAGTTCAATATTACCAAATGAGTGAACACGAAGGTTAACAATATCTGCCATTGCAAAGGCTGCCCCTTGAAGGAGTGCGTACACGACATAAAGTGGCATTGCAGCAAACATGAACATATATTCAAGAGGTTCTGTAACACCAGTTAAAAATACCGCCGCTGCAGCTGATACAAACATTGCTTTGTATTTTTTCTTCTTATCAGGATCAACGTTGCGATACATGGCAAGTGTGAGTCCCATCAAAATACCGGTTGCACCGATCATTTGACCAACTTTGAAACGAGCTGGTGTCACTGAGTTAAACAAATCATTATAAGCTGCTGTATCGCCAGCACCTTTAAGATTTACTAAGTCTGTTACCCAAGCCAACCAGAGTGGGTCTTGTCCAAACACTTGACTTCCGGCACCTGAACCTGTCAAGATATCATAAGTACCTCCAAGAGCAGTGTAGTTCATAGGGATCGTCAACATGTGGTGAAGACCAAATGGTAAGAGTAGACGTTCCAAAGTACCATACAAGAATGGTGCTAATACTGGTGCTGTGTCTTGTGATGAAGCAATCCATTTACCAAAGCCGTTAATTCCTGATTGAATAACTGGCCAGAAGAGTGCCAATACAATCGCTACGATAGCAGAGCGAAGGATAACCACAAATGGCACAAAGCGTTTACCGTTAAAGAAAGTCAAGGCATCTGGTAATTTGCGGTAATTATAATACTTATTGAAGGCAGTTGCACCGACAAAACCAGCAATAATACCAACAAATACCCCTGTATTAAGAGCAGGATACTCCAAAACACTTGTAAAGTAATCAGCAACTACCATCTTAGTGCCTAAGAAACTTGTCAAAGTAGCTTTAGAATCGGCAAGCATGTCGCCTGAAACACCATAGATAGCCCCTGTGATACGGTTGATCAAGACAAAGGATAAACCGGCTGCAAAGGCACCACCAGCACGTTCCTTAGCCCAGCTACCACCAATTGCCAAAGCAAAGAGCAAATGAAGGTTACCAATAACGGCCCAACCAATTTGAGCTACGACATTACCGATATTTGCTAAAACAGCAGAATCTTGATTAATAAGAGGGATAGAGTTCCCAATACTAACCATCAGACCCGCCGCTGGCATAACCGCAATAACAACCATCAAACATTTTCCGAATTTTTGCCAAAACTCGAAACTAAAAAATTGTTGAAATTTTTCTTTCATGTGACTTCTCCTCATAGTATTTAGACACAATGTCTTTAAGTTGAACTTACGCAAGCGTTTGCGTTGTTTGTAACATTATTATAACACCTTTTTAAAATTTGTAAAGCGATTTCACGTGAAAAAATTAAAAATCTTTTGAACTCATAGTTGCTCCTCAATCATGGAAGAGAAAAGAAGCAGAATATTGTTCTACTTCTTATTATTCTATTGTCCCCGCAATTCTGTCGCGAAGCTGATAGCTGATAGGGCATATAATGGTGCGGTCTCTGTCCGCATAATGCGGGGCCCAAGTCCACACGTTAGGGCTCCTGCAGCTTCTAAAGCTGCGACTTCTTTAGGGGAGATACCTCCTTCAGGCCCGAAAATAAAGAGGATTTTCGTTCCTTTTTCTATATCTTTTAATTCACGCGCCAAGACAGCCATTTCGCCTGCTTTGGCGGATTCTTCATAAGCGATAAAAATCTTATCGAACTCGCCCAAACACGCTAGAAAGTCTTTCTTAGCATCAAACAATCGCACTTCTGGTACTCGATTTCGTTTTGACTGCTCCGCAGCCCCAAGAGCGATTTTAACTAATTTGTCTTCCTTTTTGGCTATTTTTTTACCATCCCATTTGACCACTGACCAATCCGCTGGAAAAGCCCAAATGGCACTTGCGCCTAACTCTGTCACTTTTTGCGTAATCAACTCTAGCTTATCACCCTTGGGAAAACCTGAAGCTATCGTGACACGGACTGGTAATTCCGTATCCTCAAGCCATTCCTCGACAAGCTCAAAAGAATGTTCCGAAGCATCCAAAACCTTAGCCAAATGTTTGACACCGTCTTCAAAAACCAAGACGACCTCATCACCTTCAGTCAAGCGCATGACGTTAAACATATGCTTGATAGTATCTTTATCAGTGATCATAATAGGATTTTCAGGCGCTCCCTTTACAAAATACTGCTGCATCTAGCCTCCAATCACACCGGAAATATCGTCGGTTTTCTTGAAAATGCAGGCGTTCCACTCACCCTGAATCATATGGGTTTCAAGGAAGAAGCCAGCCTTTTCAGCACTCGCGCGAACCATCTCCCACTTATCAGCAATGATACCAGACATGATGAGATAACCCTCGTCCTTGACCAAGCGATAGGCATCGTCTGTCAGATGAATGAGAATGTCTGCCAAAATGTTAGCAACAATGACATCCGCCTCAATGTCAACCCCTTTTAACAAATCCCCAGCTGCTACATGAATGTTTTCCATATTAGGGTTCATATCGATATTTTCCTGAGCCACGCGCACGGCTACATCATCCAAATCATAGGCAAAAATCTCTTTGGCACCCAAGAGTGAGCTCGCAATGGAAAGCACACCAGAACCAGTCCCCACATCAAGAACCGTCTCGCCACCACGAAGCACCTGCTCCAAAGCAAACAAACTCATCTTAGTCGTCGGGTGCGTTCCCGTGCCAAAAGCCATACCCGGATCTAGCTTAATGACCTTCTCACCAGCACCTGCCTCATAATCCGTCCAAGACGGCACAATCGTTAAATCGTGGGTAATGCGGGCAGGTTCGTAGTATTTCTTCCAGTTGTCTGCCCAGTTTTCTTCGGCTAATTCTTTTGAAGCAAGAGCGTAATCGCCCAGTGTCACCCCAGATTTAGCCAGTCTGCCAAGACCATCTTGAAGGTGCTCCGTAACTTCAGATAAGTCCATAGTATCAGGGTAATAAGCCGTAATTGCAATCATATCGGACTGCTCCACTTCAGGGTAAAGTTCACCGAAGCGATCCTCCTGACCAATATAATCAGCAGAGTCCGCAATCGCAACCCCCTGACTCCCCGTTTCAATAAGGAGGTTAGAAACCGCCTCCTCAGCCTCACGCAAAACGTGAATGGTAAGTTCATTCCACATATAAGATACAAAGGGACGCTTCGCTTGCGAAAATTTTTGTAGAAAAATAGGAAAACTAACGACAACGCTCGCGTCTAGGCAGTTTTATCTTTTTTCCTAGAAAATTAGTCCCATGTTCAGTTTAACCCTTTATATTAAACTGAACGCTCCTTTCTATTTCATTTTTGTTTAGAGCGGGTTCGGTTAGATAAGCTAACTAAACCAATTCCTTTCAATTAGTTAGTTTTTACTCGCTTTTATACCCATGTTCAGTTAAACGATCCCCAAAGTTTCTTACTATCCCTTCTTCTAGGGTAAATCAATTAGTTAAACTAGTTGAATTCGTTCTTTTTAAACTTTAGTCAGTTACTTCTTGTTCTTCTATTTCTTTTAGCGTCATGCCTAGCTGATTTTTCCAGTCCGTCCGACCGTTCGTAGTCATTCCCAAAACAAACGTGGCTGCAGTTGAAGCGCTATTAAACAGCTGATTTTGCTGCAAAATGCCAGCTTGAATCGCACCTTTTTTTGCCAACTCTTCCCTCAACTTCTGCACTGTTTGAGAAATATACGGAGCAGCAATCATATCAACCATACTCCCTTTTAAGACCACAAAACCTTCCGTCGTTCGTTTACAAGTTGCCCTAATTTCCTGCTTAGATTTCTTTGTCCTACGTTTGAGATAAAGGAGTTCTTCATTGTCTACCTGTTTCTCCTTAGAAAGAGATTCTGACTGGATAAGAGGTACAAATAACTTATAGCCTAACGTGCCGATAATCATGGTCGCATATTCGATGATTTCATCTAATTCTGCTTGCTTCTCTTCGGTCACATGACCTGGATTGGGTTCATTGCCATTTTTGACGACAAAACGTCCTGCCTCTTTCGCAAGATTGGTGAACGAATTTTCCAAATAGCTAATTTCTGTTGGGCCAAAGGAGTTATTTTGCGTTGTCAAAATAATCACATCGTTGAAATAATCTGCGTGGGAATCTCTGGTATGCTCCTGCACACGAAAGAGGACACCCTCGCCATTTTTCCGAGTGGTCGCTTGGCCAATATAGGTGATGTCCTTTTGACTATTATCGTCCTTACCAAACAGAAAATAAATCCCACTTTGCTTGAGCTCATCGCGCTCCTTAAGACTAGCAAGTTGAATCCTAGGAATTTTATACAAAACGCCTGTCCAATTGGAGAGCGTACACTTCATACGTCCTGTAACATCTCCATCCATCAGAAAAATATTAATGTTTTTTCTCCGACTGACCATCTCTAATACCTCGGATACCCATAGCGTTCTGTTTCTACCAACTCTGCCCTACCTTTTTCAAAGGCGTTGTCGTCCCACTTGAGAGCAAATTCTGGGATGCTATCGTCTTGTAAGAAGTCCATGAGGTCGCTAATTCCCTCCATAGTCACATCATTCAACGTTTTGGCAAAATAGCCCAAAAACTCACGTGACAACCCTTTTTTGGGTTCATAAGGGATAGCTACCAAGTAATCTTCTGGATCAAACTTGGTTTTAGCTGGATTGTAAAAAAGGACAAAATCTTCGAAAACAATGTCATCATTAGAAACTTCTGCCGCATCATCAATGACTTCAACTTCTGACTTGTTTTGCGCTTCTAAAACAACCACGACCTCGACGGCATGATTTTTTTTATCCCAGTCTATCGCAAAGTCTACATCTAGGTGTTTTTCTAATGCTTCTTCTAAAACCGATAAAAATCCAAACTTAGCCATGCTTTCCTCACTCAAGAATGATATTAAAATCACTTCTCGTCTTATTATTTATAGTATAATAATTTTAACATAATTTAACCGAAGGAAAGTATAAAAATGAACATTCGTTACATGACCTTAGACGATATTGAGGATATTGTCTCACTAGAAAACAAGGTCTGGACAGCAGAAACAACGCCTGCTCCTCTACCCATCTCTGACGCCAACAAGGTCATTGAAAAATACGAAAACAACACCAAATACCTAATCGCTGAAGACAACGACGGTCTTGTCCTAGGTGTTCTGGATTTCCACGCCTTTTATCCTTTTGAATCTGGCAAACATGTGGTGACTTTTGGCATTGCTGTTGATCCTGAGGAACGCCGAGAGGGGGTTGGACAAGCTTTGATTGACTACTTCTTCAAAGAAGCGATAGCCGAAAACTATCGTAAGGTTATCATCCATGTTCTTAGCACCAATCATCAAGCGGTGCAATTCTATAAGGAACTAGGATTTACCCAAGAAGCCCGCATCAAAGAAACCTACCTCATCAATGGAGACTATGTGGATGACTTGATTTTCACTTACACTTTGGAGGATGATAGTAATGCCTGATAATTTAGCCCTACGCATGCGACCACGCAATATCTCAGAGGTCATTGGACAGGAGCATTTGGTGGGGGAGGGAAAAATTATCCGCCGCATGGTTGAAGCCAACATGCTCTCTTCCATGATCCTCTATGGTCCTCCCGGAATTGGGAAGACCTCTATCGCAAGTGCCATTGCTGGAACCACTAAGTATGCTTTTCGTACCTTTAATGCCACGGTTGACACTAAAAAACGCCTGCAAGAAATCGCCGAAGAAGCCAAGTTTTCTGGTGGACTGATACTGCTGCTAGACGAGATTCATCGCCTTGATAAGACTAAGCAAGACTTTCTCCTTCCACTTTTAGAAAATGGCAATATCATCATGATTGGTGCCACAACGGAGAACCCTTTCTTCTCTGTCACTCCTGCTATCCGCTCCCGCGTTCAGATTTTTGAGCTGGAGCCCTTGGATAACGATGACATCAAGCTAGCTATCCAAACGGCCATCTCAGACAAGGAGCGGGGCTTTACTTTCGATGTGTATTTAGACAGCGCAGCCTTGGACTTTATCGCTACTGCTACCAACGGAGATCTGCGCTCTGCTTACAATTCCTTGGACCTGGCGGTTATGTCTACACAAGAAGACGCTGACGGTAGTCGTCACATCACACTAAGCACGGTTGAAAACAGTTTGCAGCGCAGCTATATTACCATGGATAAAGATGGGGACGGTCACTACGATGTCCTCTCAGCTCTGCAAAAGTCTATCCGTGGCTCTGATGTCAATGCTAGCCTCCACTATGCCGCTCGCCTTGTGGAAGCTGGCGACTTGCCAAGTTTAGCGCGACGATTAACGGTTATCGCCTATGAGGATATTGGTTTGGCCAATCCTGAAGCCCAGATCCACACCGTAGCCGCCTTAGAAGCAGCACAAAAGATTGGGTTCCCCGAGGCAAGAATCTTAATAGCCAATGTGGTCATCGATCTAGCCTTATCTCCAAAATCCAATTCAGCATACCTCGCTATGGATGCTGCTTTAAAAGACCTACGACGCTCAGGAAATCTTCCCATCCCAAGACATTTGCGAGATGGTCATTACGCTGGGAGTCAGGAATTAGGCAATGCCCAAGACTATAAATACCCACATGCTTATCCAGAAAAATGGGTCAAACAGCAATACTTACCCGATAAGTTGAAGCAGGCAAATTATTTTGACGCCAATGAAACAGGCAAATACGAACGGGCTCTCGCTGCTAACAAACAGCGAATTGACAAGCTTTCTCAGTGATTTTATAGCAAACGCTTCCAAATTTTGAGATTTTCTCTTGAAATTTTTAAAAAAAGTGGTATCATAATTAATAGAAATATGGCTGTGGTATACGAATTCACATCTAAGTGTTGACCGACTAATTCTTTGTATTTTCGGGAGACAAGCGTTTCTTGACAGTATGCAAGCCGTTTCACGCGGAAGCAACTAAAGCCAAGAACAAGTCGCCCACCTGCTTTATTGCGCGGGTTCAATACAAGCCGTGAATCATCGGTACCAATACAGCTTTTTCTTTACGCCTCCTTAGCTCAGTTGGTAGAGCAGTGGACTCTTAATCCATGGGTCACAGGTTCGAGCCCTGTAGGGGGCATCTAACTATACAGAAAAAAGCCCTTTAGATAGGGCTTTTAATGTGCCTTGAAGTGGATTTGTTGCGTAATTTGTTGCGATTTTAAATAAAACTTTTAATGACTTCAAATTCTTCAGTAATTTTTTCTTCCAAGGTATGACCATAAACTTCAACTAGCATGGATATATCTTTGTGTCCCAAAACTTTTGCGATAACCCCTAAGTCAATGTTATTATGCCAAAGATAACTACCAAACGTATGGCGAGCGCCTTTAGTAGTAATCAAAGGTCTAATATCAAGTTCTAACAACATGCTTTTCATAGCTTTATTAACGGTCGCAATATCTGGTACACCCTTTTCATAACCAAAATGTTGGAAAACCATATTATCTGGATTTGCTATACCTAACTCTTTGTTGGCTCTAGTTTGATATTTTTTTAACCTTTTTAAAATATCCACCAGTTCCCTTGTAATCGGAACCTTTCGGATTGATGATTTATTCTTAGGTGGCGTAAACTTATGAACCAAGGTATTGTATCGTCTATAGGTACTAATCATTTCCTGTTTATAATCAATATCTTGCCATGTTAAGGCTATCAATTCTGAATACCTCATGCCTGTTTTAAAGAGAAAATAGATAACATAAGGAACAATTGACTTATGATAATCACATTTTTCTTTCAAATAGTTTAGAACCGTTAAATAATCTAGCTCTGTATGTAAATATTTATCCGAACTATCTTGTCCTTGCTTTGGTGAAAATAATTCTACAGAAGCTGTAAAATCTTCTATAAACACCTTATCTGCAATTGCCATCTTAAGACAAGCTCTGATATTACTATTCAACCGCCCTAAATGGTTTCTAGAAACTGTTTGACCATAAGTATTCATAATTCTTTGGTATTCACTAGCTCTAATCTTTGAAACTGGTTTACTACCAAACAATCGAATAACAGTTTTCTTACGCATAATGTATTTATCTTTGGTTTGCTGACTTTTATTACTCGGTAAAATTTTTAAATCTAACCACTCTTGATATAATTCAGGTAGTGTCATATCAGGTCGAAGGACACTTCCAGTATTAATTTTGTGTAATACTCTCTCCGCAACTAATTTCGCTTCTTTTTTAGTTTTAAATCCACTCTTATAATCAAGACTTTTGTTTCCTTCACGAATGGTATATGACCATAAGCGTTTCTTTCCACGTTGATTATAAGCGATATAAGCCATTCTAAAGCTCCATTCCTAAGACTTCTGAAACAACACTTTTAGGAACAACCATCAATCGTTTACGTTCATAAAAGGTATAGCCTCGAGAAACTAGCAATTCTCTAGCTTCATGAATAATAGCGTCCGCGGTAGCCTTGCGATAACCAAGTTGAACTAATTCTTTATTTGAAATCGTACTTTGAACTTCCATTATTGTTTTCTCTCTTTCTATGGTATACTATTGTTGGTTAATTTATAAATGACGACTTACTATAGGGGTGAGTCGTCTTTTTCGTATTTGTTCATGAAATTATTCACTTAATCTATATTTTTATTTTTTGATAAATCACCTTATTTTCTACCCACTTACCATCCTCCTTTACTTTAGAGATGTACTCATTTTGATAAACAATGAGTTTATCATCTACTAAATCTTCAATATTTTCTTTATCAAAAATACGTAATTCCTTTGGTCTGACTAGATTTTTTGAAGAATAATAGGATTTTTTCCCTTTATTTTCTAAAAGTTCTTGTCCCAAACCTTTTTCCATATATTTAGTAATATATCGTCCTCTATTTTCTTTTGAATCAACAGCAACTTTGTTTATCCAAACTGAACCGTTTCCCCATGTTTTTAACAAAATTTCATGAGGAATATAAGGTAAATTGAATAACAAAATATGAGCATGTAAAGAACCTCGCTTTTGCTTTTCAATTACAGCAACGTACTTTAATTTTTTTTGTTTTGTTTTAAATACATAATAATTCAAACGCTTCATGAACTTATCAAACATACTATTAAATTGAGAACGGTCTTGAATATTATCTTTTGTCGTTATCGTTAAAAATTTTGTTGTATTATCTATAAAATTTGTATCAATCAATCTCATAAGTTCATGCTTAGCGCTATATCTAGATTTTAATAATCGTTTGTATTTAGTTACATCATCAGATCCATTATTTTTATACGCCCTTTTCTTCTTCTCGAATCCATAAGCGATTGGCTTCTCATAACTCCAAACTTCAATATAGGACGATGTTTCAACAATTCTTTTGTTATACTTCATTCGATCCAATTTTCTCGTTATGTTTGCCTATATAATAAATAAAGCAATTGAGCTACGCTCAATTATCAGTCCTTTGAAATTATAGAACCGGCTCCGCCTAAAAACGCTCCGTTATCGTCAACAAGTTGACGATTTTTTTCTATATTTTCACAGGACTATATTTTTGGTAACTTAATGCGTAATTTCATTCTATGTAAACAGTCGGAGGATTGTTCAAAAGCCTACTAAAGATTGCTTTAATGTCCATTTTAGTTGTGTCCATATAGGGAGCAACAAATGCTTTTGGAGTTGACCAGCCTTGACCATCAAGATAAATATAACCTTTACCTACGCCTTTTTCAGCCCGAGGTAATTTTTTAAACGATTCTCCAAGTGCCATTCTATAAGATTCTTCTTGAACCTTGCCAAATATAACGCGTAGACCACAATTTTCTCTTATGACCGTATTCAGAGTATCAGCCGAAAGCCTTTGACTCGAAATAATAACAAATACGTTGGATTGTCTACCTTTCAAAATAAGTTGTTTCAAATATTGCTCGGCTTCTTTTCCTAATTTCTTGTCTTCTTCTACAAGAGCTAAAACTTCGTCAAAAAATATAAAAACAGGTCTCAATCCTAACTTGTAAGCGTCATCACCAAGTTTACTAGATGAAATTTGAAAATATTTTTCATATCTTTCATTCATTAATTCTGTGATTTCTCTTAAAACACGGCAAATTGCTGATGGAGTTGTAGCAACATGATGCTTCCTCTTCTCTTCTGGAAAACAATAGCGAAGAGAAGAAAAATCACTGCGTTTTGGGTCTAATATATAGATATCTGCACCAATCTCAGCTACACTCAACATTAAATAATACATAAAAAATGTTTTTCCACTCGATCGTGGACCACTTACTTGAGCCATTGGGTCTAAATGCCAGTACCAGCGTTTTTCCTTATCAAGTTGAATATACGGTTCACCATTTTGAGCTAACATCAATCCTATTTCCTCCGTTATCGTAAGACATCACATATGTTGTAAAGCTAGGTTTACTATCATCTACTTCTTCGACGTACAATTTTAGTGCTGTCTCAAGAATTGGTTGAAGATCGTTCATCTGTTTAGCATTTTTTAGACCATTCGGATGGAACTCAACAAATAATTTATTATTTTTCTTATAATACACAAATTCCGAAGAGTAGATTACCTCTCCAGTTGTATCATTCACTGAAAAGTAATTATTTGTAAATAGTATCTTCTTTAATTGATGTCTAGTTGTCCAAAATCTTAAAAAAGGGGAAAAGCATATAGAAATGAGCAAACAAAATAACAAAATGTATACGGAAATTCTATAAAGTTCCTCAGATACCTGGTAGGATGGGTTAAAGATTTGTTTAATTTGATTATGTAAAATAATTAATAAGATTGGAATCAATCCAAGCAATAAAGGAAGTAAAAAAATCCATTTTGTCAGTGGTTTTCTACGTAACTTGACTCTTTTCTTCATTTATCAGAACCATTCTTTTTGATAACAAAAACATCATCAGCAGAAAAAGTTAATTGAGAATTAAACAGACCAATTCTAAGGTTTTTGAAATTAACTTGCTTACCCTTGATTTGGGATAAATCACCGCTAGAGATTGATGGGCTTGTATTTCTAACTTTAATTTGTATCAAATCCATGAAAACTACCGAATCTTCATCTTGAAGAGAAATCATCATTTTTATTCCATCTTTTTCATTGGAATTATATTTTATGCTATCCTCGCTAGAGAGAGCAATGAATTTATTACCGAGAAGCTCTTTTGATGCCTCTAAAAATTGTTTTGTTTGTTGCATAAGCAACTCCTTTCTATTTGTTCCGTTTCATAAAAAAACAACGGAACTGATTGATAAAATTTTTTGATAGATTATATCTATCTAAAACTATTGTAACTCTTTGTTCCATTATAGTCAAATACAAACGGAACAAAACGTTGAATTAATTATAACTTTGAATAAATTCTATAAATAGCTTATAATTACTTTATAAATACTGGAGCCTATAATATGAAAATTAATAAAGAAGCTGTCTCTAAGCGACTGCGCCAAATACGAATCAATAAAAATTTAACCATGGATGAATGGGGACAAATACTTGGGTTAGCTAAAAGCTCCATTTCGAGATGGGAAAATGGCACAATCCCACATCCTCGAACCCTCAAAAAAGTTGCTGAATTATCTAATATTGATTTAAATTATATACTTTACGGTACATTGACGGATTATACTATTTCTTTTCTTCAACAGTTTCCTCTAACATTCGAACTCCTAGATGATACAATGGATTTCTTTTTGGATCTGACTAGTTATATGAACAAAAATTATTATACCTATGGAGATGATGATAAAATAATTGATTATATATTAACTAGATACCCAGCTTATGCTCCTATTCTAGAAAACGAATTAAACTCTTACGATAATGCTCATGAGTTAGTAATCAATGAGCTTCGCCATTATGATGTTGAAGATAATCCTATCTATAGATTACATTATCTGGAAAAAATCGATGAATTATTTCAATTAATACAAAAAGAAAGAAAAAGTGAACCATCTATCAAAAAACAAAGTGATTTCATTGGCTTAAAACTTGCACTTTCTTTACTAATTCAAAGTGAAAAATTATCTGAACAAGAGTACCAGCCCACCAATAGAAAAGAAGCAGACAGTTTAAAAGAGCAATTCAATCAATACATTGATAATATTTTTAAAAATTATGATGATTATTTCAATCCCAGAGAATAGGATAGACCAAAAACTCTATCCTATTCAGACCGAAGACAAACTTCATTTCGAGGCTTGTCTTTTTTGATGTCTCCTATTTTTGAAGTAAAAAATGGGGAATCAAGCTGAATTTGACCAAAATAAAAAGGCCTTCCCGCCATCATTTTAACCAATTTTTTGATATTTAAGCACGCCAAAGTTAGCCCAACCTTATCTTCCATTTTGGACTTACCTTTCTCTCTCGTGTAACGTAGATTGTGATACTCCTTAGCCATCCCAAAGAGCCGCTCTATTGTCTCTTTACGTTTCTGATACAGCTCTTTCATCCCTCTCTGATGACGGATATCTTCACAAATGTCAAGATAATCCTTCCAAACATGACGAGTAACCACTTTCTGATGGTTTTGACTTTCTGTACAGATGCCTAATAAAGGACAGCTGGCACAAATCTTGGAATCGCTCTTGTACTCGCGATAGCCATCTCTAGTTGTGGTGCGGTAAGTTAATTCGTGATTTTCAGGACAAAGGTAACAATCATAATACTCATCGTAAACAAAATCTTTAGGGCGAAGTTTGCCTTTGATACCTCTTGGTCTGGTGTAAGAAAAAACAGGAGTGATGGCTTTTTCTAACAAAAACTTGGCAATACTTGGCGTCTTGTAACCTGAATCGGCAATGATAAAGCTAGGTTGAAAAGGTTCAATCTGGGCAAAGAGCGCAGGAAAGCCTTGACTGTCATGGACATTGCCTGCCTCTACACTATAAGCGAGTGCCCAGCCATGCTTATCACAGGCAACCTGAGCAGAGTAAGCAAAGACTTCCTTGTGCTCCCCCTTGTGAAACCAGCCGCTTTCTGGATCTGTCGTGGAGATTTTCTTTTCCTTAGCCTCGCTTTTTATGACGGGCTTTAGCGACTTTTTTGCGTGTTTTTTCCTATCACAATCAATCTCAAGTTCTAGTTGGTCACTCATAAATTTAGCTTCTTGTGCCACCAGTTCCTTGCGGTACTTGTGATTGTTAGCAGCAGCCTTAATGTGCGTGCCATCCACAAAAATCTCACTTGGGTCAACTAAACCGGCGATCAGAGCTTGATGCAACACCTGATTAAAAATCTCAGCAATGACTTGTTAGTCTTGGAACCGCCGACTGTAATTCTTGCCATAGGTTGTGAAATGAGGCACCTTATCATCCAAAGTTAAGCCAATAAACCAGCGATAAGCCGTATTGACCTCAATCACTTTAATAGTTTGGCGCATAGAACGGATCCCGTAGAAACATTGGATAAGAGGGATTTTGATGAGCATGACAGGGTCAAGACTGGGACGACCATTATCGGAACTATAGGTATCTTCCACTAAATCATAGATGAAGTCAAAGTCAATCATGGCATCCACTTGACGAAGAAAGTGATCTTCTGGGACGAGCTGGTCAAGCGTATAAAAGCCATATTGGTTCCGGTTATAATCTGGTTTTTCTTTGTGAAACATAGCAACACCTCACAAGTGTTTTCTTTTATTATACTCCTAAAATAATCAAAAAGCCCTTAGAAAATGAATTCTAAGAGCTTTGTCTTCAATCTGTGAATAGGTTACACTAAACTAGACAGAATTTATAAAGTGTTCTACACTAAAGAAAACAGGAGAAACAATATGTCTAGAAAAATACGCCGTCATTTTACGGATGACTTTAAGCAACAAATCGTTGACC
>NZ_JBEHGL010000013.1:0-72655 GCF_040225085.1 Streptococcus jiangjianxini
GTCAACGATTTGTTGCTTAAAGTCATCCGTAAAATGACGGCGTATTTTTCTAGACATATTGTTTCTCCTGTTTTCTTTAGTGTAGAACACTTTATAAATTCTGTCTAGTTTAGTGTAACCTATTCAAGATAATAAGGTTGCGTTACTAGAGATTTAGAAAGTGGATTGACCAGTAACAAAGTTGTTCAAATCCTATAGCTATCAGTGAGGTTATTAATGATTATCCTTTGGAATTATTAGAAAGTTTAATTGAAACCCAAATAGACTTATGTTACAATATTAACAAAAAATTTAAGAACTATTTAGGAGATTATAATGACAAGAACCGAGTGGTTAGAATATTTTGAAGCTATCAATGGTCGAGAAGCAACAAAAGATGAGTTGGCACAAGCACTAGCAGCTGGTGAATTTGAGGATGACCAAGTCAGTCAGCCTATCACGCCTCAAGAGATTATTTATGATGTTTCTGAATCTAGTAAGGATAACCAAACACACTCCGAGGTGCGGCTTGAGCAACCTGATTCATTTAAATCAGATACTTCTGAAGCTAGTAAAACAAGCGACAAGGTTGACAAAGTTAAAGCGTATAGCGGGCACTATTTGTCATGGTTTTTAAAGGCTCTTAAACAGCCACAAGTTGATGGAGATGGTCAACGATTGGCCTTTGGTGGCATTACTCTTGTTTTATCAGCCGCTTTTCTAGCTGGCGGTCTTCTTAATTATTGTCGTCGACTATTGTTGTCTATCGCTAATATTTCGACAAGCTCTGGATCTCTCAAAACAAACTTGCCAGAAGCTTATGATCACTTTCTCAATTTTATCTCACGTGAGTTTGGCTTTGGAAAATTCTTATATTTCTTTGTGCTGATTCTGATGATATATTTAGTAGCTTACGGTTTGCCAGCTGTGCTTCATAAAGATTCTAGAAAGTGGATGGAACGTTTTGGTGTTTTACTAGGGACAACTCCTTTATTACTGGTGTTGAATGTTGTCGCTTTTCTGTCGAGCTTTTTGGTCAAAAACACGCTCATTGTGAGTGAGAAGTACGTTTCAAGTATTACTGATATCCTAACCGATTCGGATGGACAAGTAAGTAATGTCTTGTCCAGTCTCTTAACCTTGGTCAAGCAAATTCCTGCTTTGCAATCTATGGTGTCAGTAATGACCTATTTGCTTATTCTATCCATAGTAGGTCTAGTGGTTTTAATCGTTTCTATGGTTAAAGCGATAAAAGGGCAGTTATCGTTTTTAAACAATACTTACTTGTCTATTGCTGCTGTATTTCTGTTGCTAGCTGTGGTTTACGTTGTGGATAAATGGATGATGACTTCTATTATGGATTCATTTATCTCTCTCAATGACCAAGTCGCATTCTAAGAGAAAGTGAGCGCAGTGAACAATGATAAGTCAAGAACAGTGGATTACTTTGTTTGAGCAGGTGACCGGTAGAAAGCCAACCCCAAAGGAGTTTAAGGCTGGTAAAGAAAGTGGCTTTGCTACTGACATTATTTATAGCATTACTGGTTTAGATAAAAAGAGATCAGCATCATCACCTTTGGAGGTTTCTAGCTTAAAAGAAAAAAGAGAAGGCAGACATGATGACTGGCAAGAAAACCAAGTGCTTTACGATGTTTCAGACGAAGCTTTTTCTGAAGAATCAGACTTGAACGACAGTCCTAAAAAAGTCCTACAGGATCAGGAGAGTCCTAGTATCCTTTACGATGTTTCAGACGAAGCTTTTTCTCAAGAATCAGACTTGAATGACAGTTCTATAAAACCTTTGCAGGATCAGGAGAGTCCTCGCAACATCTACGAAGCTTCTGACGAGATTTATGCTGAAGAGACTTCTTTTACGTCAAACGAGTCATCACAGTTACTGATGCCAAAGCTTAGTCCTTCAAATACTGCTAACAAAACCTCGCAACATCCTACTGGAAGATCGCAAGTAGAAATGAAGTCTGCTCAGGAGCAACACATTGGTCCTGCTAAGTCTCTGAAAGAGAAGCAAGTTGAATGGATTGCTGCCTTTGAAAAATTTGTCGGACGTAAACCTAGTCCTAAAGAATTTAAAGCTGGTAAAGAGAATCATTTTGATTTGCGAATTATTCATCAGTTTTTGGGACAGACCTCTAAAAAAGCAAGGAAACCTCTTAGGGATAAGAAGCGCTACCTCTACATCGCTGGTGGTGTTTTAGCAACGGCAATTCTAGGTGTCTATCTATTTGGAAATCATTATTATTCGAGAGAATCAGTTGCTAAGCGTTACCTTGAAACGTCTGATACGATAGACCAGCAGTTAGAGTACGAAGTATGGTCAGATAGCCAAAAACCAATCAAGGAATCGGAAGTCAGCTATTTGACAAAATCGACTATCTCAAAACCTGAATTAGTTGATTTACTCTCAGGAAACACAATGGCTGAAGTAGGACGAAAATGGCTGGTATTTCCTGAATGGAAGGTGATGGTTCAGCCGGCTGATACGACTATCTCGACAAATACAAAAGGGATGACCATTTCAATCAATGACAAGCGGTGGGAAAAATCAGATTCAGATCATTTTTCAAAGACGATTCGTCTCTACCCAGGTGACTATCACTTCTCATTGACTGGTAAATTAGATGACCAAGAAGTCTCAACAAGTTCTAAGCAGACTTTGAAGAGAGATGAGCATGTTGCCCTAGATATTGCCTATCTATCCTTTACCGTCAATAGCAATTTGGCAGATGGGGACTTGTATGTCGGCTCTAAAAAAATCACCCGATTGAGTAATGGCAAAGCTGAGGTTTCTAACTTAGCAGTGACCAAAAATGCAAAACTATCGGTACAAAAAACCTTTGAAGATGCTTCAAAAGTAACCTCTAACACCTATTTAATTAAAAACATAGAAGATGGTGATAGTGTGACATTAGATGTCAAGGGGGTCCTAGATCGCGATACAGCTGATCAACTGTTAACCGCAGCTTATCGGAAATTAGGTGACTATGAGGATAATCATACGACACCAGACGGATTAACAGAGATTTTCCAAGGTGGTGCGACAAATAGCATGTATAAAGACGTTGTTAATATGATTGAGACTAATACTACTAATGCTAAGAATCGTCCAGCCGAAAGCATTAGTTTTGACGATATCGATGTGACCAATGTCAAACAAGTCAGCGCTAAAAAATATGTGGTTGATTTTACGGTTGTCAATAGTTTTTATTATGCCTATGATTCAAAATTCAAAAATTCAGGTTATTATGATGACAAAACAGCTTGGTCGGTAACGGTTGACTATGTTGGGAAGAAAGACCAATCAGATGAGAGTAATTCTTACTTCAGTGATTATCGTATTACTGGTAAAGCTAGCGATTCGAAACTGATCAACCGAAAAGATACGGTTAACTAAGATTATCAAAATGGTTAATGCACGATAAAATAGAGTTTAGGGAAGCGAGGTGAGTTTTAAATCTCAAGGCAAGATGCCCCTCGCTCCTTTATTTGACATAAGAGAAAGATATGAGCATGAAACAAGCGTTAGGAATTGATTTAGGAACGACGAATTCAGCGATGGCTATTGTAAAAAATGGTCAGCCAGAGATTATTCCAATTGGGGCCAATGACGAGACGATTTTGCGATCGGCTATTTATTTTTCAAAGATTAATGGGAAAAATCGTGTTTTCTACGGAAAAGACGCCATTAGTCGTGGAACTGAAATTGGAAAAATTGATTATTTTAAAAATGACTTTAAACGTGACATGGCACGGCAAATTGAAAATGAAGTGATTGACCATAAGCGCGTGAGTGCGGAAATATTATCCGCCTTAATTTTGCATGAATTTAAACTTCGTTCACATCAATTGGCTATTGAAATGGGATTGGATGACATCCAAGATGTTGTCATCACTGTGCCAGCTTATTTCACCTCAGAGCAGAGGGTTGCCACTAAAAGGGCAGGTCAATTGGCAGGGTTTAATGTTTTGAGAATTATCAATGAACCTACTGCCGCAGCCATTGCTTATGCTAGTGAAAAAGGCGTTAATGGCAATGTTTTAGTCTATGATTTAGGCGGTGGAACGTTTGATGTGACTCTAATGAATGTCCAGCAAGACCACTATGATATTCTAGCGACAGATGGCAATCAACGTTTGGGGGGCTTGGATTTTGATAAACGTTTAGTCAATCTTGTTAAGGACAAACTTGAAAATCAAGGTGTCAATATGACCATGTTAACCCCAAAAGAAGAAATGCAGATGCGCTATCAAGTTGAGAAAATGAAAATCACACTCTCTATCAATGATGTGGCTTTTTATGAGTTGTTCTTGGACGACAAAGCTTATGGCGTTGAAGTGTCACGAGATGAATTTGGCGCAGCTATTGCTGATTTGGTCAAAGATACCGAATTGAAAGTCATTTCAACCGTATCGGCAGCTGGCTTGTCCTTATCGGATATTGATCATGTTATTTTAGTTGGCGGATCAACGCGTCTCCCAGTTGTCAGGGAGATGATGGAAGGTTTGGTTGGCAAAAAACTTAACTATGATATCAATCCAGACACGATTGTGGCAGAGGGAGCCAGTATTATTGCACACTTGATCGTAAATGACCAAGTCACTTTTAATGAAACCCATCAGGGTGAGGAAGCCTCACCGTCGCAGATTGTCATCCGTGATGTAACGTCTCAAGGCATAGGCATGCTCTTGCGGAAAAATCCTAGAAAAACGTATCCTTTTGTTGGTGATTTCTTTAACAGTGTTGTGGTTCCTCGTAATACTCAAATACCAGCGGTTTTTACCAAGAAAATTTATGCTGTTGCTGATGGACAATCGAATTTTCAACTACGTTTGACAGAAGGAAATTATGAAAATCCGATGAATGTTAAACCGATTTTGAAAATCATCGAGTATCTAAGCCAAAATCGCCAAAAAGGGCAAGAGGTTGCTGAGATTCGTTTATCATTTGATGAAGAACAAATTATTCATGTTCATGTTGTAGATGCTTTCTCTCAGGAAATGCTTGGTTCTTATCAAATCAATGCAACGATTGATCAGATTGAAGAAGTGGCTGAAGAAGACCTATCCGAAATGCAAGCCTTGTTTGATGAGTTAGTATCATGATTGATTATTATAAAGGGATTAACGCCACCACAGGCGAAGATATTTCATATTTAGCAGAGTTGCGTGGCAAAATTCGTCAAGAAGATTCTGCCAAACATATTTATCAGGTTTTAGTAGCCTTGGGTGAAGAGCTAGACAATAGAGAAACACTTGGAGAATTTGACGCTTCAAGCCGCCAGTTATCGCAAGCTTTACCCAATATAAAACGGCATTTTTTAAGTGAGAAGTGGAAGACAACCTATGATTATCAATTGGTGCAGCACTATTTGAAGCAATCAGACAGCGATGAGGACGGAGCAGAGAGTTATCCCTTGCCTATTGAAGAAGTTGAGGTAAAACAAGAAATAGCCGCTTCAATCAATCAGGCTGCCTCGCAACAAAATACCACGGCCCCTTGGTGGCAGAAGTGGTTGTTACAAGTTGTGATTGTTCTTGTGGTTTTAGCCATGACAGTGTTTCTAGACTTAGATACCAGTTTAGCACTTATTATATTATTAGTTGTCCTCACGGTTAGTCTATTTCTATCGAATTAGGAGAAGTATGAAGCAGCATATTTTAGAATTCAAGCACATTTGCTTTAAGTATCGCTCAAATAGTGAGCTGCTATTTAATCAGCTTGATGTGACACTAAAGACGGGAGAGGTTGTAGGGATCTTAGGCGGTTCAGGAAGCGGGAAAACAACTCTGACTGAAATTTTGCTAGAGCGCCTGAAGCCAACTTGTCAAGACTTTCAAATTTACGAAGATGGACAGCTAGTGACACATCAGAAACCGCGTTGGAGTTATGTACCGCAGCAGAATTTGTTGAGAGATTACCTCAAAGTCAGTGAAATTTTCACTGTTTATGGAGATAGTTATTTAAAAGACCTGAGAAAAAGTGACCGTCAGGAGCGTATTCAATCGGTGGTTCAGGATTTGGGGTTATCAGAATTTTGGCATAAGCAAGTGAGCCAACTTAGCGGGGGTCAGAAACGACGTGTTAGTATTGGTATTGAACTGCTTAGTCCCTCTGCTTACTTTATTTTAGATGAACCTTCTAGTGGTTTGGACGCCTTGAGTGATCGTAATCTTTTGCGAACGCTTCGTATTTTGGCGAAAACGTCTAATAAGGCTATTCTAGTTGTGACTCATAATACGGAGAATTTAGCCATTTTTGACCGTTTGATTTTCCTGTCGAAAGGTCTTCCGAAATTTGTTGGTTCTTTTGAAGAGCTACTTCATGAGTTTAAGACAACTGATCCCTATACCCTCAGGAAATACTTAGACTTAAATATTGCTGATATTTATCAAGAGTTGCTAACATCCGGAAAAATTTATAGAATATAGGTAGAAAGAATGGCTGCTTTACGATTAAGCTGGTATAAATTCAAACATCACTATATGGATTTTATTAAAGTTTTATTGGGAATCCTCATTTTTGAAGGTTTGATTATCTATATCCAGAAAAAAGAATTTTTAATAACCTTTGAGAATACGAGAATGACGCTCTTTTTGCTCTTGTTTTCATCTAGTCTTTTGATATTAGTTCAAAATAGTATATACATCAGCAAAGAACGAGCTATCTTAAATCGTGATTTCTTTTCGACCTTAAATCGTTGGACTTTTGTCCTTGCGAGTCTGGTATTTCATACCTTGTTTGCTTTAGTGGAGACGCTGGTGTTTGTGAGCGGTTTTCACTACTTTAGCGACTTATTTGATAAGACCTTGGAGACAAAAGGGCAGACCCTTGGGAATTTTTCGATTGAAATTGGCGTAACTGTCTTTTTAGTCTTTCTTTGCGCTCACTTTATGGCCCTGCTCGTTTCCTCTCTTGTTGGGAGTAACGATAATACGTCAGTTGTTTTATCTGTTATTTTAGGCATTATGCAGTTCTCCTTGTCAGGAACAGTTCTGCAACTTCCAAAAGGGATTGATGGTATTACGTCTTTAATCTTTCTAAGTTATGGTCATAAAGCTATGGGAATGACCAATCAATTAGCTACGATAAAATCAGCAATGGCTAAGTTTCAAGTACCACTTCCAAAAAGCCAGTTAAACATGTTTGAGGCGAGTTCTTCGGCAATGATTAGCCATTGGACTTCTTTATTAGGACACGCTTCTATCTATGGCTTACTATTTTTACTTGTCTTAGTATATAAAAAGGAGAAATCATGACAAAAGAAGAGTGGATTACAGAATTTCAAGTATTAAATGGCCGGTTTCCAACGCAAGCCGAGATTCAAGCTGCAACGGCCAATCAGTTTCAACAAACCAAATCATCGGGATTTCAGAAGTTTGACTCAAATCTACTTCTGAAAATCGCTCTTATTATTCTGATGGCGGTTTTTGGTTATGTTGTTGGCTACTTATTTGTTTGAGGTGATATATGAAAAATAAAAAATTTATAGCGGGCTTGTTAGTGGTTTTTCTAGTTTTTCTTGTAGCTGGGAAATACACACAAAGCAAGTCTATGCTAAATTCAAACTACGCTTATGCGACTACCGTTAAGGATAAAAAGACAGGCAAAGAATATCGCTACGAGGTCGCATTGGTCGGCGATAAAAAAGCTAAGGTAACCAAGACAGATCTTGCTTCAGGCAAACAAACTGTTTTTGAAGAAGTCTATCAAGGCAAACCTAGCGATGGGATTAAGCTGGCTGCTGATGATGGTGCCTCTATTCATTTAATGCCTCCTGCTGTGCCTTGGTCAGAGCCAAAACTTGAAGTGAATAAGCCTGATTACGTCCAAACAACTAAAAAAGCGACAAAAACTTCAAGAGCTGCAGATAATCATGCGAAACCAAGTTCGTCTGCTGTTCAAGATAGTAGTGCTAAAACCTCTGAAGCAACCAATAGCACAGCTAAAAAGCCTAGTTCTGAAACTTCTACTAGTGTTAAAACTAGTCAGTCTACTTCAACGCAGACAGAAAGTTCTAAAATTGACATCGCAGCGATTGCTAAAGGTGACCTCTCATCAATGAGTGGTTCTTACCAAGGTGAGAATGGTAAGACACCATTTACTTTTAATCCAGATGGAACAGGTACGATCAATAACTCTGACGTTACCTTCATCGATTTTTCTCAGACAAATGGCGTAGCAACTTTCCGTGCTAAGGATTTACCGATAGCGTTTACCATTGTTCCAGCTGGTAAGGCAACGCCTAGTGAAGTTAATGGAAGTTCATCATCGATGTTTGCTAAATTTGACGATGACAGTAAAGATCGAGCATTTGTTTCAGGAGAAGGGATAAATCTAATTTACCTCACGACGCCATCAAAAACAGACGCTAAAAAAGCTGCTAAGACAGAAACCGACGATTCTAAAGCCGATTCGGATAAAGACAAAACTGTCGAATACAAGGTTACAAACACTAACCGCCTAACCCATGAAAGTGCAGCGAAAATCGCAAAATCTTTTGGCGATTGGTTAGAAACTAGCGCTTATGCTAAGGATAGTGTTCTGGTACAGAGTCAGTTTGATGATACGAATAGTAAGAGCACCTTAAACCCTCATTTTTGGCAACTTAATACAGAAGATGGTCCAGCAATAGCCCACCTTTATGGCGCTAAAAGTGGAGACATCGCAGCAATTGAAAAAACACTGGTAGACGGTTCTGATGCGGATGGGAAAGCTCTAGATGCTAGTCGCAGTGAGTTTGATTTGACGCTCTTAGGCAATGACCTCACCAGTTCAAAAGCAGAAGATTTTCAATCAACCGCTAGTTTTAGGATTTACACCTTGAAGCAGCCGCAAGCTCATCGCTTTGATTCCACTTCAGATGAATTAAAGAATCTGGTTGATGATGACAGCCTATCTCCATCAGAAACGAGTGCTGCAGCAGATTATGGCTATGTGCCATTCTATGAGAAAAAAGTGGATCATCAAAAACCAAGTTATCAAATTGCACTAGCTTCAAACGGTAAAGTGTATTATGTCACGGATTATCGCCTTGATGATAAATCAGTAAGAACTTTGGAGTTAGAAACCTACCAGCTAGCTCCAGCTGACATGCAACAAACTTATCAGGATTTACTAGATGAATTTGGCGAAGAAAAAGAGGAAGATGCAGCTGAGCCTTCATCTAGCAGTTCAGAAACATCAACAAGTGAGTCTTCAAGTTCTTCAACGAGTTCAGAGTCAGAAATGGAGACGACCGATGGTATTTTTCCGCCAGAACTAATCGGAACTTGGGTTAATACTGATCCTGATGGGGTTGATGCTAAGGTGACTGTCGATGAAGATGGTACCGTTACGAAATATTATGATGATGGAACTAACCAAGAAACGATGGTTTCTAAGGTCACTAAAATAGAAAAAATTAGTGATACAACCTACCGTTTTGTTGACTATGATAAGGCTGAGGCGATTACCCCAAATGGTCTGGGAGGAGCTGGATTTGAAGTCGAAATTGGATTTAGTTTTGATGGTGATGAATTCTCCTTTGCTCAATGGACACGTGCTGTAGGGGCTGATTTCAATCCAGAAAAGGATCGTTATTCAGAAATGCTAACCTTTACTAAAGAGTAGAAAAACGATGTTAACTAATAAAAAAATATTTACGGTAGTATTATTAGGAGCTTTCTTTTTAGGAATCTTTGCTGGCCGATATCGTCAAGAAACTGTTCTTAAAGACTCTCGAAAAGCTTTTCAAGTGACTGCTGAAAATAAACAAAATGGCGAAGAAGTCTTATTTCAAGTTCAACGGTTTGATCAGAAACGGTTAAAAATTCAACTCTCTACCGGTGAGGTTTTTGCAAGCCGATTGTCACATAAACGTGAAAACGGTGCTTGGATTATTGAATTGCCTAATAGAGATGGGAAATTAGCCCTCCAGTCGAGTATATTACCTTGGCGTGATGCGAGATTGGGAATATTGACTTCTGAAAAGTATCAAGAAAAGCCGGGTACTTCTAAAATGATTTCGCTTACTGAAGTAAGCCCCTTAACGAAAAATGACCTGACAGGTGCTGAACCTGTTGCGGATACGACAGTTAGAAGTCAGGTACAATTAACATCACGTCAAGTAGATCAAGTGGTGTCTGATTTTGGAGACTGGTTGGTCAACAGTTCGTATGCTAAGCATGCCGTTGTTGTCAGGGGATCATTCAACGAAGCCTTCTCAAACTCTTCTGGACCTGTTGGGATCTTGGCGTTTGAAGTAGATAATCTCAAAATTTTGGCAGGCTTATCGGGTGGTGACATGGCTGGATTTGAGAGTTTGGATAGTGACATTCAATCTTATACGACTAGCCTAGTGGACATTGATCAGTCTGGAAAGGAACTGTCTGATTTTCAATCACAGGCAACCTTTAGAGTGTATCGTACCAAAGCTCAAGATACAGGCTATTATCAATCAGCGAAAGAAGAAAGAGAAGCACTGGGGATTTCCACTTATAGTGATTTTTACCAAAATCAAGTAGATCAAGAAGCTGATAGCTTATCCATTGTTTTAGCTAATAATGGTAGAGTTTACTATGCTAAAGACTATGGTATATCTAGTCAGGTGACCTATCTTGAGGCACCTAACCAATTGCAAAGAGCCTATAATCAATTTTTAGCACAGTATCGAAAATCGTCAGTTGACTGATGACTGAAGTGGGACACATTTGGATTGTATTTGTCCAAAGTGTCTGTTATAATAAGGCTATCAGAGGTGCTTTGAAGTCCATTTGTTACAGGAAGCGGTGTTGTTGAGAAGTCCGCACAAATGTCAAAGTTGGTTGCTGAGATAAAATTTAGTTTAAAAGTGAGCAGCGGGTATCAAGCCCGAATGTGGGTGGTACCGCGGATTTTCTAACAAATTCGTCCCTGTCATTATCGACAGGGATTTTTTGTTTGCTGAAAGTTAGTGCTTTGCCTTTTAAAAAAGTTCAGGCATTGTGATAGGAGTGAGTCAGGAGGAGCCAGATGGCTAAAAAGAAAAACCGAAAGAAGGAGTTACGTCGACAACAAAAACTTAATATTAAATGGTTGTCAGAGGAAGAGGGGGATTTCTACGAAAATCTGGCGACGACTTCCCCTATTCTTATAGAACGTCGACAAATACCACATTTTGATGAATTACATGAGGCTCTGATGGCCTATGCTGCTGATAAAGGACGTGACTTAGGGGATATCAGTCGAGAAGAATTGCAAACTATTCAGCACTTATTATTGTTAAATAATTTTCCATTTAAAAAAGCAACTCAGATTTATCGTCAAGCTGTACAGACGCCAAACAATAACCAGAGAGCTAAACTGTTGAAACAAGTTCTAGAACTAGAACCGGATTACTTTTTGGCCAAATATCACCTTTTACTGGTTAATGAAACACCCTTTGATCCAGATTATTTTGAACAGGTGTTGCATTTTTATGAGGAGACCAAGCAGGGCTGGCGGTCCGCAGGCTATCTTGATTGGAACTATTTCGAAGCTCGTCCTTACCTGACGGCATTAAACTATACGGTGGCTTACTTGTATGAAGAAGGCTTTCTTGGTCTTGCTGTTGAAGTTGTGGAGTTTATTCTGTCTAAAAAACCGAAGCGTCTTGCACCAGACTTTCTTCACCTTACGTTATCACTTTATAATGAACTGGGACGTTTCGATCGGATTCAAGCCCTTTACTATCATTTTTTACCCCTACTTCCGCAAAATAAAGACAGTTTAATAGTTCATTTTATGTTGTCAAAATTACTGCAAGGCCAGATAGATGAAGCTAAGTCATTATTTGAAGAGTTGGTTGATGTTAATAAGGAGGCAGCTGATTTCTTTGCCAATGAAGATTGGTTAGATGAGTTGTTTGATGTAGAAGAGATGGAAGTGTATGAGCCTTTTTCTCGTCAATCTCTTGCTGTAACAACCTACTATTTGATGGACTTTTTTGACCGAAATTTAACAGTTATCAGCTTCTTAAGTCATTTTGCAAGGAAATGCGGTGGCACGTCAACAATAGTTGATGGGGTAGCAGATTTTTTCTCTGGTTATAACACCCCCTTGTTTGATGGTATACAATTTAATATTTATAGAATATTGTTTCATGAAAATCTAAGAACAACTGAAGATTTTCAGCAAATTACCGAAAAAGACCTGTTAGCTATTAAAGGAGTAGGACAAGCGACCCTAAGAAAACTAAAAGATAACGGAGCGGTTTTCAAGGAAAATTAACATTTGTCAGCAGATAGAACACCAAGCTAACCTCTATTCATGCATTTATCACTTCCAGAGCTATTTTATGACCTTCCTCGCGACAAGAGTTATCAGAATTAAGAAAATAAATTCTTGTGAAATAAACTAATAACGATTGGCAATGCAGGATTGAATCGTAAAACGTTTCAGACTCTAGGACAAAACTGAGAAAATCAATAGAGGAAAGATCAGATTTGTTTTTGATTAAAGGCAGTGATGACCGGTGCGGAAACTACCGTACATTCTTAGCAAAATGAAAGAGACTTTACTATGCTTGAGATGTTTAATAGTCACTGCTACGGAAGAAACGCCATTGGGCATATAGAAGCTAAGTAGCGACTATTGAGATACAGAAAAAAAAGAGCAGTGATTAAAACACTTTTTTTCTGTTCCTTCCCAAACAAGTCCGTCTGTTAGCTAAAGTTGTTGCTGTGGTAGGGGTTAGAGAAACGATGCTTACCATGCTAGTGTTAAATATACAAACAAGTTAGTATCATACATTATGAGTTGCACCAACTCAATTTTACAGAATATCAAAAAAGGAGTATTGAATGTCAAAAGAACTATCACCAAAGTACAATCCAGCAGAGGTTGAAGCTGGCCGATATCAGAAATGGCTTGACGAAGATGTCTTCAAGCCGTCAGGAGACAAGAAGGCTAAGCCTTATTCAATCGTTATTCCACCACCCAATGTTACTGGTAAGTTGCACTTGGGTCATGCTTGGGATACGACTTTACAAGATATTATTATTCGCCAAAAACGTATGCAAGGTTTTGATACGCTTTGGTTGCCTGGTATGGACCATGCAGGGATTGCAACTCAAGCCAAGGTTGAAGAACGGTTGCGTGAACAAGGTATTACACGTTACGACCTCGGTCGTGAAAAATTCCTAGACAAAGTTTGGGAGTGGAAAGACGAGTACGCTGCGACTATCAAAGACCAGTGGGGCAAGATGGGGATCTCTGTGGATTACTCACGTGAGCGCTTTACCCTTGACGAAGGCTTGTCAAAAGCCGTGCGTAAAGTCTTTGTAGACCTTTACAAAAAAGGTTGGATTTACCGTGGCGAGTTCATTATCAACTGGGATCCAGCAGCACGTACAGCCCTCTCAGATATTGAAGTTATTCACAAAGATGTTGAGGGTGCTTTCTATCACATGAATTACATGTTGGAAGATGGCTCACGCGCCCTTCAAGTTGCGACAACGCGTCCTGAAACCATGTTTGGGGACGTTGCGGTTGCAGTTAATCCAGAAGATGACCGTTACAAAGACTTGATCGGTCAAAATGTTATCTTGCCAATTGTGAATAAGCCGATTCCAATCGTTGCTGACGAACATGCGGATCCAACATTTGGAACAGGTGTTGTTAAAATCACACCGGCTCATGACCCTAATGACTTCTTAGTTGGTCAACGCCATGAGTTGCCACAAGTGAACGTTATGAATGACGATGGTAGCATGAATGAGCTTGCGGGTGAATTTGTTGGTCTGGATCGCTTTGAGGCACGTAAAGCAGTTGTTGCTAAGTTAGAAGAGATAGGCGCTCTTGTTAAGGTGGAAAAACGGGTGCATTCTGTGGGTCACTCTGAACGTTCAGGAGCTGTAGTTGAACCACGCCTGTCAACACAATGGTTTGTTAAGATGGATCAATTGGCGAAAAATGCCATTGCCAACCAAGATACAGCTGACAAAGTCGAATTTTATCCGCCACGTTTCAATGATACCTTCATGAGCTGGATGGAAAATGTCCATGATTGGGTTATTTCCCGTCAGCTATGGTGGGGACATCAAATTCCAGCTTGGTACAATGAAAACGGCGATATGTACGTTGGTGAAGAAGCACCAGAAGGTGACGGTTGGGTACAAGATGAAGATGTCCTTGACACCTGGTTCTCATCTGCCCTCTGGCCATTCTCAACCATGGGTTGGCCTGATACGGACTCCGCCGATTTCCAGCGTTATTTCCCAACATCAACCTTGGTAACGGGCTACGATATTATCTTCTTCTGGGTTTCTCGTATGATTTTCCAATCTCTCGAGTTCACAGGACGCAAGCCTTTCTCAAACGTTCTGATTCATGGTCTTATCCGCGATGAAGAAGGCCGCAAGATGTCTAAATCGCTCGGTAACGGTATCGACCCAATGGATGTCATCGAGAAATACGGTGCTGATGCCCTTCGTTGGTTCCTCTCAAACGGCTCTGCTCCAGGTCAAGACGTTCGTTTCTCTTACGAAAAAATGGATGCTTCTTGGAACTTCATTAACAAGATTTGGAACATCTCACGCTATATTCTCATGAACAATGAAGGACTTGGCTTAAACACTGCGACAGACAAGGTTGCGCAAGTGGCTAGCGGTCAAGCTGGCAATGTTACGGATCGTTGGATTCTCCATAACCTCAATGAAACCATCGCTAAAGTCACGGAAAACTTTGACAAGTTCGAGTTTGGTGTGGCGGGGCACATTCTTTATAACTTTATTTGGGAAGAGTTTGCCAACTGGTATGTTGAGTTGACCAAGGAAGTGCTATATAGTGATAATGAAGAGGAAAAAGTTATGACGCGTGCGGTTCTGCTCTACACGCTTGATAAAATCCTCCGCTTGCTTCATCCAATCATGCCATTTGTGACCGAAGAAATCTTTGCCCAGTATGCCGAAGGCTCTATTGTGACAGCTGATTATCCAGTGGTCAATGAAGCCTTTGAGAATGCTGACGCTCATAAGGGTGTTGAGAGCTTGAAAGATCTTATTCGTGCCGTTCGTAATGCGCGTGCAGAAGTGAACGTAGCGCCATCAAAACCAATCACCATCTTAGTCAAAACGAGTGATGCAGACTTAGAAGACTTCTTCAAGTCAAATATCAACTATATCAAGCGCTTCACTAATCCTGAAACCTTAGAAATCTCAGCTGACTTAACCGCACCAGAATTAGCCATGTCAGCCGTTATTACAGGTGCAGAAATCTTCTTGCCTTTGGCTGATTTGCTTAACGTCGAAGAAGAATTGGCTCGTTTAGATAAAGAACTGGCTAAATGGCAAAAAGAACTCGATATGGTCGGTAAAAAACTCGGCAACGAGCGCTTTGTTGCCAACGCCAAACCAGAAGTCGTCCAAAAAGAACGCGACAAACAAGCCGACTATCAAGCTAAATATGATGCCACACAAGAGCGAATTACAGAGATGAAAGCGTTAGTGAAGTAGTTTGTCACCATCGTCTCATTGACATCTTATACTCTTCGAAAATCTAAAGCAGCCATCGTTGACTTGATTGGGTGAACTTGACTGCTATCAGCGTCGGTGTAGCCTAGTCCACTTTTGATTTTCGTTGAGTATAAATAAGACCAAACGCCTAGCCAGAAGTTTGTTAACCAAGCAAGTAGTTACTTTGTTGTTAAGGACTAGTATGGCATGTCTGGACTTGGTCAGTTAAAAGTGATGAATAAAAAACAAAGAAGCGTTGACTTTTTTAACAAGTCAACGCTTCTTTGTTTAGTCGATATAGTGCAGTTTACCTCGAAAATCTTCGAGAGTTTTGTAGCCTTTTTCTTCCATAATGGCTTGTAATTCTTTTTGAATTCGCTCGAAAATAGGAACGTCTTCATAACCAAAAGCAGAGCCAATTTGCACCATGCTAGCACCACATAGGATATGTTCAAAGGCATCTCGTCCGGACTTAACCCCTCCGGTTCCGATAATTTGAATAGATGGTTTTAGGCGTTGGTAAAAAGCATGGACATTGGCCAAGGCAGTTGGCTTGATGTAGTCACCGCCAATACCACCAAAGCCATTTTTAGGTTTGATGACAACAGTCTCATCGTTGATAACCAAGCCATTTCCGATAGAATTCACACTGTTGATGAAGGTCAGTGGGAATTGGTTTAAAATATCAGCCATTTGGTCAAAATGAACAATATCAAAATAAGGGGGAAGTTTGACACCAAGAGGTTTTCGGTAATAGGTAAAAATGTCCTTCAAAAGTGTCTCAGTTGTTTCAAAATCATAAGCTATTTGAGGCTTGCCTGGAACATTTGGGCAAGAGAGATTAAGTTCAACAAGTCCTTGATAGTCGCTATTTTGAATCGTTTGTAGGATAACATGCGTTTCCAGTTGAGACATACCAACAACAGACAAAATGTTAGATTGCTCAGCATTTTCTTTTTGAAGTGATAAAAGATAGTCTAGGTAATAAGGGAACCCTTTATTGGGTAGCCCCATTGAATTGATTGTTCCTAGAGATGTACTTGCCATGCGTGGATGAGGATTACCAGCGCGTTCTTCTAAGGTAGCAGTCTTGGTGACGAAGGCGCCAGCTTTAGAATGACGAATGGCCTCTAACTCTTTGATAGACATGCAGCGGACACCAGCTGCGTTCATAAGGCAGTTATCAAATTGAAAATTCCCAATGTGTGTTGCTGTTGAAGTCATCATTTCCTCCTGATTTGAAAAAGGGCGAAGTGCCGTGTTTTGGACAAATTTTTTCCATTCTATCACCGAGCAATGAGATGGGCAAGCCTTTTTTGAAGAAAAACATAAAAAGTTCGGCTTTTCAAACACAAGCAAATGACAAGTCCAAGCCAACCAGTAAGTAAAACAGCTTTAAGAAACTTGGAACCCAATTTTTTAGGAGATAATTAGTGAACTTATTTTTAACAGGTACCTTCTGTTGCTGGGTCGCCTTTGGGCTTGCTTTTGGCCGCACTACTTAAGAAAAGATCAAAAAAGTCATTTTTTGAAATTAACTGAGTATAAAGAGACTAAAAAACGATCTAATACTCTTCAAAAATCAAAAGCAGACGTTGTTGACTTGATTTGATGACGTTCAGTCTTATCTGCATCGGCATCGCCTAGTCTGCTTTTGAGTTTCATTGCGTTTAAAGACAGATCGCTGTCATCGAAAATGGGATAAACAACTCTCTTAAAAATGCTTGAACGACTGATTCCTAGACAATTTGTAACAAGTGGTTAACGTCGTGTCGACATTTAGTATTTTTCAAAAACAGTAACAACAGAATAACAAAATCAAGGAAACGCTATCATGGAGAAAGTTGTGATTTTACTAGCTTTTTGACGCTTTTTTGGGTAAAATATAGGAGTAATTGGCATTAGCCAAGAATATGCGGTTAAGGTTGACCTTAGTCCGTAAAATCTAAAGGAGTTACTCTAATGGTAAAATTAGTTTTCGCTCGCCACGGTGAGTCAGAATGGAATAAAGCGAACCTTTTCACTGGTTGGGCTGACGTAGACCTTTCAGAAAAAGGAACACAACAAGCGATTGATGCTGGTAAATTGATCAAAGAAGCTGGTATCGAATTTGATCTTGCTTTCACATCAGTGTTGAAACGTGCTATCAAAACAACTAACCTAGCTCTTGAAGCAGCTGATCAACTTTGGGTACCAACTGAAAAATCATGGCGCTTGAACGAACGTCATTACGGTGGATTGACTGGTAAAAATAAAGCAGAAGCAGCAGAACAATTTGGGGATGAACAAGTTCACATCTGGCGCCGTTCATACGACGTGTTGCCTCCAGAAATGGCAAAAGATGACGAACACTCAGCTCATACTGACCGTCGTTACGCTTTGCTTGATGATGCCGTTATTCCAGATGCTGAAAACTTGAAAGTAACTCTTGAGCGTGCCCTTCCATATTGGGAAGATAAAATTGCTCCAGCTCTTAAAGAAGGTAAAAATATTTTTATTGGTGCACATGGTAACTCAATCCGTGCACTTGTAAAACACATCAAACAATTGAACGATGATGAAATCATGGATGTTGAAATCCCTAACTTCCCACCACTCGTCTTTGAATTTGATGAAAAATTAAACGTTACTGCAGAATACTACCTTGGTGGTGAATAAGTTATATCTCTAGAACAATCATAAGCCCTTAATGTAGCTCAATGGTCTATCGAGCATGAGATACTGGGATTTATCTCTGATATTGTTTTATGAGGATAAGGAAAAGGACTAGCTTTGGCTAGTTCTTTTTTTAGGAAAAATCTTTTGATTTATCACACCTACATTGTCGTTATCAGAACATTTTGTGATAAAATAAGAGGTAACTGTCAGCTATGGAGAAGAATATTGAAGCAATTATTAAACAGTCTATGGTCTAGTTATCGAACCCTTCCTTTGATCGCAAGAAGGCTTTATTTGATTTTCTTGACCGTTGTCATGCTTTTTACCATTTTGATTATTCGGTTAGCAAATATGCAACTAGTTAACGGTGATTTTTACCTTCAAAAATTAAAAGCGACGACAACCTATACTGTTTCAACATCAACAGAACGTGGGCAGATATACGATGCTAAGGGTAAACCCTTGGTTAAAAACACAGCCAAAAAAGTGTTAACTTTTACACGTAGTAACACAATGACTGCTGAAGGATTAAAAGATATTACTGAGAAACTAGCTCAGTTGGTAACGTTTACTGAGACAAGAGTTTCTGAGCGCGATAAGATTGATTATTATTTGGCTAGCAGTGCTAATTTTGACGAAGTGATTGATAAACTTCCTCATGAGCAGAAATACGATAAATTTAATAATAGCTTATCATCTACGGAAATATACGCCAATGCGGTAGCAGCAGTTCCAAAGAAGGCCATTGATTTTGATGAAGAAACCTTGAAAAAAGTAGCTATTTTTAGTCAAATGAATGGGACAGCTACTTTTGATACCAGCCGCTTGATTGTTGAGGATTTAACAGATGAACAAATCAAGCAAGTTAATGAGCATGCGTCTGAATTGCTTGGCGTGACAGTATCAGATGGTTGGGATCGTGAAGACAGTACTAGTTCTTTAGCACCACTTTTGGGCCGAATTTCCAGTGAGAAAACAGGACTTCCACAAGAAGATGCTGAAGAATACTTAAAAAAAGGTTATTCGATGAATGATCGTGTCGGAACATCTTATCTTGAAAAACAATACGAGTCAGTACTGCAAGGTAAACATCAATCGAAGACTATTACTGTTAATAAGAATGGTAAAGTTATTGATGAACAGACAACATCTGAAGGTCATAAGGGTAAGAATTTAAAATTAACGATTGACTCGGACTTTCAAGCTGGCGTTCAAGATATCCTTCGGCGTTATTACCAAGCTGAAATTGCTTCTGGCAATGCAGCTTATTCAGATGGTGTGTATGCTGTTGCTATTAACCCTAAAACAGGAGCCATTTTATCGATGGCAGGCTTATCCCATGAAAAAGGTAGTGGAAAAACAGAAGACGATGTCTTGGGAACAATCAGCGAGGTCTTCACACCTGGTTCGGTGGTTAAAGGGGCCACTTTAACCTCTGGATGGCAAAATGGAGTCCTAACTGGCAATGAAACCTTGATGGATATGCCAATTGTTTTTGCAGGTGATAGCACCAGTATCCAATCTTGGTTTACAAATGGCTCTATGCCAATCTCCGCAACGCAGGCTCTAGAATACTCATCTAACACTTACATGGTTCAACTAGCTCTTCGAATGATGGGGCAAAATTACAGCTACAATATGCCCTTGACGGAGGCAGGCTATAAGGAAACTATGGAAAAATTGCGCAAAACATTTGCAGAATACGGTATGGGGACATCAACTGGCATCGACCTTCCAAATGTATCAGAAGGATTTGTGCCAAAAAAATTCGCGGTCTCAAATACCTTAACAGAATCATTCGGTCAATTTGATAACTACAATACCCTGCAATTAGCCCAGTACGCCGCAACAGTCTCTAACAATGGTGATCGTATGTCTGCTCATTTAGTGGAAGGGGTTTATGATGATAAGGCTGATGGCAGTCTAGGTGATTTGCTCAAGTCAACAGACATCAAATCTTTAAACAAGGTCAATATCACTCCGGACCAGATGGGAATCATTCGCCAAGGATTCTATGATGTTGTTAATAGTAATAGCAGGCTTGCGACTGGATCTTACATGAGGGGAAGAAGTACAGTTATTAGTGGTAAGACAGGGACAGCTGAGACCTTTACCAAAAACACAAGGGGTCAAACCGTTAGTACGGTAAACCTTAACGTTGTAGCTTATGATCAAAACAATCAAATCGCTGTTGCCGTTATGTATCCTAACTCTTCTGATTACCTTTCAAGGGCCCATCAATACATTGCGCGTGACATCATTGATCTTTATGTCTCAAGCTTTGCTCAATAATTTTGATAAAAGGAGAACAACGTGTTATACCCAACACCAATAGCAAAATTGATCGATAGCTTTTCAAAATTACCAGGTATTGGTATCAAGACAGCGACTCGTTTAGCCTTTTATACGATTGGAATGTCGGACGAAGATGTTAATGAATTCGCTAAAAATTTATTAGCGGCAAAACGTGAATTAACCTACTGTTCTGTGTGTGGAAACTTAACAGATGACGATCCTTGTACTATTTGCACCGATGAAAGTCGTGATCGTTCAGTTCTTCTCGTTGTCGAAGAATCTAAAGATGTTTCAGCCATGGAAAAAATCCAAGAATATCATGGTCTTTATCATGTTTTACATGGTTTGATTTCTCCGATGAATGGTGTCTCTCCTGATGATATCAATCTAAAAACACTTATTACTCGACTGATGGATGGTGATATCAATGAAGTGATTATCGCCACAAATGCCACAGCAGATGGGGAAGCGACCTCTATGTATATTTCTCGTGTGTTAAAACCAGCCGGCATTAAAGTCACTCGATTGGCGCGTGGTCTAGCCGTTGGTTCAGATATTGAATACGCTGATGAAGTGACCTTGCTTCGAGCAATTGAAAATCGAACAGAACTTTAAAAACATTAAGATTCCAAAGACTATTTGGGATCTTTTTTTACAAAGAAGCCAAAAATACCTAGGCTCAACTTTGTCTTTTATTATAATTATGATATGATTAAAAGGATTGAGACGTTACTGTAATCATGAGCGTCTGTTCAATAACGTATCAGTTTTTGAACTAAACATGAATAAAAATAACAATAGAAAAGAGTTTTTATGGTAAAACAAACATTAGTATTGCTTTATGGTGGTCGTTCGGCTGAGCGTGATGTTTCGGTATTGTCTGCTCAAAGTGTGATGAGGGCTGTCAATTATGATAAATTTCAAGTCAAGACATACTTTATTTCTCATAAGGGTGAATTCATAAAAACACAAGAGTTCACTAACCAGCCTGACGAGAATGAGCGTTTGATGACTAACCAAACGATCAAATTGGAACAAAAAGTGAAACCTTCAGACATCTATGAGGATAATGCAGTTGTTTTCCCAGTACTTCATGGTCCAATGGGCGAAGATGGTTCTATACAAGGTTTTCTAGAAATTTTGGGAATGCCTTATGTTGGAACCAATGTTCATGCTTCCAGTGTTGCTATGGATAAAATCACAACAAAACAAGTGCTTGAATCGGCAGGAGTTCCACAAGTCGCCTACACGGTTTATATCGAAGGAGATGATTTAGAAAAAGCTATCGCTGAAAGCATGGCTAGTTTGACATTCCCAATCTTTGTTAAACCGGCTAATATGGGTTCCTCTGTTGGGATTTCTAAGGCTGAAGATGAAGGTGAACTTCGTGAGGCTATTGCCGAAGCTCTAAAGTTTGACAGTCGTATCTTGATTGAACAAGGCCTTATCGCACGTGAGATTGAAGTTGGTATCTTAGGTAATACAGATGTCAAAACGACTGAGCCTGGGGAAGTTGTCAAAGATGTGGCCTTTTATGACTACAAGGCGAAATATATCGATAATAAAATTACCATGGCTATTCCAGCTGCTATTCCTGTAGAAGTGATGGATCAAATGCGTGCTTATGCTGCACTGGCCTTTAAAACTCTTGGAGGTAGCGGTTTATCACGCTGTGATTTTTTCTATACAGAGTCTGGTGATATTTTCCTAAATGAACTCAATACTATGCCCGGCTTTACCCAGTGGTCAATGTACCCATTGTTATGGGAAAATATGGGGTTAGCTTACTCTGATTTGATTGAAGAATTGGTGAGTCTGGCTCAAGACATGCATCATAAACGCGAGAGTCATTTACAATAAAAATATAGTTTCCAAGGTGAAACTTCAGGTTTAAGAAACAGTTCCTTTTGAACTACTTTCTTGAGCCTTTTATTTCACCAAAACGACTAGCGGTATTAGAGATTTGAAAGAACTTCCAGTGCAGCACCAAAAAACCTTAGAAAATGAATTCTAAGGAGTTTACTTTCAACTGGAATAGTTTTCAGGATGATTTTTTTATTTGATAGCATTAGCGTTAATGGATTGCTAATTTTGGGGATTTAAGAGTTTGCGGTATTCTGGTATACGGTTCAACTGAGGGAAGACTGTCATCGTTACCAAGATACGAATAGGAATTTCAACTATTTTGATCCAACGACCTGCGACGAATTGTGCCATAATAGGAACATGGTAATAGTGTTGAATTAACCAAGGAGTCATAATGAAACTCCCTAAGATGGTGATAACAGTCATAGCCAAAGAAACATAAATCCAATCTTTCTTAGATGACCAACTGAATGACTTACCGTAAAAGAAGGCGCCGTAGAGGAATCCCATAATAGCTTCCATAATGGTCCAACCGATGAGGAACATGCCAGCTTTCTCAGAAAAGAGCGTATCGATAAGATCAAAAACACCCAAAGTTAAAAACCCTAGTAGAGGACCAGTAATACTACCGATAATGCTTTCGAGGATAAAGGTGAAACTAAGCACTAGTTGCTTTGGGATAATAGTAATGGAAAGTCGTCCAACCAAGTAACTAAGGGCTAGCAAAATTCCGATAGTTGCTAGGCGGCGAACACTTAATTTTGGAAAAGTTAATAATGTTTTCATGATCAAAAAACCTCGAAGAGATAGTAGGTTTGCTAGTAGCAATTCAGGACTCTTGTTTGAGACGATTGATGCTAAACTAACAGTGACCATAGTGAATGACTGAGCGTTTTGACTCCTTAGATTACGGATAGCTAGTCACAGAAAAGTTGAGGCCAATCCCTGCCCCTGTTAGCTGTAAGAACAGCCTTATTTATCATATCACAAGTTTTCAAAATAACAAGGTTCAGTATAGTTTATGAAAGAAGTTGGACAAGTGGTGTTTCTCCTCATTTAAAACTCTTTGAAAAATTATGATATAATGGAAACATTATTGAACAACAAGAAGGATTGTAAGATGAAATTACGATTACATGAAGTCGCCAAAGTTGTCGGCGCAAAAAATGATATTACAGAATTTGAAGATGTGGACCTGAGTCAGATTGAATTTGATTCGCGCAACATTAGCGAGGGAGATCTTTTTCTTCCTTTGAAAGGTCAGCGTGACGGTCATGACTTTATCGAGACAGCTTTTAAAAACGGCGCCTTAGCTACTTTTTCTGAAAAAGTGGTTGAAAATCATCCTTTTATATTGGTTGATGATTGTTTAACAGCGTTTCAAACGCTAGCCAGTTATTACATTGAACGTAGTCGCGTCGATGTTATTGCAGTGACAGGTTCAAATGGTAAAACAACGACTAAGGATATGATTGCTCAGCTTTTATCAACGACTTATCATACGTATAAAACACAAGGTAATTACAATAACGAAATTGGGCTACCTTATACTGTTCTCCACATGCCAGACAATACGGAAAAACTTGTTTTGGAAATGGGGCAGGATCGTTTAGGTGATATTAAGTTGTTATCGGAAATAGCTAAGCCACGTATTGGTGTGGTCACTTTAGTAGCGGAAGCTCATTTGGAGTTTTTTGGGAACAGAGACAAGATCGCAGAAGGTAAGATGCAAATCACGGATGGGATGGACAGTGATGGCATTTTAATTGCTCCAGCAGATACTATCGTCAATGCTTATTTACCTGAAAATCAACCAACCATTCGTTTTGGAGTGGATGAAGATATCTTTATCACAGAGCTTCAAGAATCAAAAGACTCTTTGACTTTTAAAACCAATTTCTTGGAAGACTCCGTTTTCTTACCAGTTACTGGAAAATACAATGCCACAAATGCTATGGTAGCAGCTTATGTAGCTAAATTGTTGATGGTTGCAGATCAAGATATCTATCAAGCTTTCCGAGACTTAGAACTCACTAAAAATCGTACAGAATGGAAAAAAGCTGCTAATGGTGCTGATATCCTATCAGATGTTTACAATGCTAATCCAACAGCGATGAAACTGATTTTAGAAACGTTCTCAAGTATCCCTAAAAATGAAGGAGGCAAAAAACTTGCGGTTCTTGCGGATATGAAAGAGCTTGGTGATGCTTCAATTGCCCTTCATGAAAGTATTATTGATAGTCTATCTCCTGAAAGTATTGATATGCTTTTCTTCTACGGGGAAGATATTAGATCTCTTTCAGACTTAGCTAGAAAAAAATTCCCTGAGAATCAAGTGTTCTTCTTCGAAAAATCTGCCAAAAAGGATGACTTTGAAAGATTATCTGAAGCAATTCTTAATAACCTAGAGAGAAATGATCAAATGTTGCTCAAAGGAAGTCATTCGATGAACTTGGCTGATATGGTAGCAATCCTAGAAAAAACTAAGTAGGTCAATATGTTTACAATCTCATCAATGATAACTGGTGCGGCGAGTCACGCGCCCAGAGTTACACCTGTTGTTTGTAGCTTTCTTGTGTCGCTAGTGATCTTTTCCTTTGGCATGACCCGGTTTTGTTATACCATGCCTGGTTATAGGACTTTTTGGAAAAACGTCCAATATCTTCAAATTGTTTCCTTGTATGCTTGGTACCTTTTAGCGCACTTCGATATCACAGAATGTCTTCCTCTTTACCACTGTCGCATGGCTACGCTAGCCATCCTGTTTTTACCCAAGGGAAGGTTTAAAACTTACTTTGCCTACCTTGGAGTAGCAGGAGCTGTCTGCGCTCTTTGCTATCCTGTTTTTGATCCCTATCCATTTCCTCATCTGACTATCTTGTCTTATGTTGTTGGGCATATGGCCTTGTTGATTAACTGTCTGACTTATTTGTATCAAAATGAAGCTAGTATTCAACTTTCTTTTAAAAACATCTTTCAAATGACATTTTTGTTGAATGTAGTTATTGGTGCGGTTGATCTAATCTTTCAAGCCAACTATGGTTTTTTACGTGAAACTCCGATTTTAGCTAGTCAGAATGGCATGTTGAACCTTTTGGTTGTTAGTCTGGTCATTTCAATCTTAATGACATTAGTTCAAAGACTGATGTCAAGAGAAATTGACCGTTTGACCGTGAGAGCCTGACTTGCTAGACTATCCTTATTTAGCTATAATAAAAGAGTTGCTAATAGTGTAGCTCTTTTTATACTGCACCTGAAGCAAGACAATCAATGAAAAACAGTCATCTAATCTCACTATTTAACCGACTAGAAAAGGATAATCATGTCAATTCAAGACGAAATCAAACGCCGTCGTACCTTCGCTATCATCTCTCACCCGGATGCTGGTAAAACGACCATTACAGAACAATTACTCTATTTTGGTGGCGAGCTCCGTGAAGCTGGTACCGTTAAAGGGAAAAAAACGGGTAACTTTGCTAAATCTGACTGGATGGATATCGAGAAACAACGTGGGATCTCGGTAACGTCATCTGTCATGCAGTTTGACTATGCTGGCAAACGTGTCAATATCTTGGACACTCCTGGTCACGAGGATTTTTCAGAGGATACTTATCGTACCCTTATGGCTGTGGATGCTGCTGTCATGGTTGTGGATTCTGCCAAAGGTATTGAGGCTCAAACTAAAAAACTTTTTGAGGTTGTTAAGCATCGTAACATCCCTGTTTTCACCTTTATCAATAAATTAGACCGTGATGGTCGTGAACCACTGGATCTCTTAGAAGAGTTAGAAGAAGTCTTGGGGATTGCGTCTTATCCGATGAACTGGCCAATCGGTATGGGTCGATCTTTTGAGGGGCTTTACGATATTCACAATCAACGCTTAGAACTTTATAAAGGTGATGAGCGTTTCGCAGACATCGCTGATGGTGATAATCTCTTTGCGAATAATCCCTTCTATGAGCAAGCAAAAGAAGATATTGAACTGTTAAGTGAAGCTGGTAATGACTTTTCTCAAGAAGCTATTCTTGAAGGTGATTTGACGCCAGTATTCTTCGGTTCAGCTCTTACCAATTTTGGGGTGCAGACTTTCCTTGATACTTTCTTGGAATTTGCGCCAGAGCCAGATGGACACAAGACAACTGAAGATAAGCTGATTGATCCTCTGGATAAGAATTTTTCTGGATTTGTTTTTAAAATCCAAGCTAATATGGATCCTCGTCACCGTGACCGTATCGCCTTTGTACGTATCGTTTCAGGCGAATTTGAACGCGGGATGAGTGTTAATCTTCCACGTACAGGGAAAGGTGCTAAGCTTTCTAATGTGACTCAATTTATGGCAGAATCACGTGAAAATGTTGAGAATGCTGTCGCTGGGGATATTATCGGTATTTACGATACAGGGACCTACCAAGTTGGAGACACACTAACGGTTGGCAAACAGAAATTTGAATTCGAACCATTACCAACCTTTACACCAGAGATTTTCATGAAAGTGGCGGCTAAAAATGTCATGAAGCAGAAATCCTTCCACAAAGGCATTGAGCAACTAGTGCAAGAAGGAGCTATCCAACTTTACAAAAATTACCAAACAGGCGAATACATGCTTGGTGCTGTTGGACAACTTCAATTTGAAGTCTTCAAACATCGCATGGAGGGGGAATATAACTCAGAAGTTGTTATGACCCCTATGGGTAAAAAGACTGTTCGTTGGATTAAACCAGAAGATCTAGATGAACGCATGAGTTCGAGCCGAAACATTTTAGCTAAAGATCGTTATGATCAGCCAGTCTTCTTATTTGAAAATGATTTTGCCCTTCGTTGGTTTGCTGACAAATACCCGGAAGTGGTGCTAGAAGAAAAAATGTAGCGCAAAACAGCAATCAATCATCGAGTTGATTTTACTATCTTCTCTCGTAAGGGGAGAGGGGTGTGTAGGGGGATTACGAGTAGCGATATTCATTTTTCATCAGTGGAAATATAGCATGAACCATTGCAATGGGAGTATTTTGACTGACTTTTATCAGCGTCTTTAAACTGCTAGCTATCTAGAAGTATCTCACACACCTGCTCTTTTTTATCATTACCAAATACCTGGCTTAGTCAGGTATTTTTGAACAGTAAAAGTCAGAAGCCTATTCTTAATTTTGGTACAATGAGGAAAACAAAGATAAAGCGAGGAAAGAAAATGGGTATATTTTCAGGTCTTTTAGGAAATGCATCACAGAAAGATAATGACAAAGTTGAAGAACAATTGAGGGACGTGCTTGTTCCAGGAGAACAAGTGTCATTAGCCTTTGCCCTGATTCGGGATTTAATTGTATTTACGGAACAGCGTCTTATTTTAGTGGACAAACAAGGAATGACCGGGAAGAAGACTTCCTATAAATCAATTCCTTACCGTTCCATTTCGCGATTTACTGTTGAAACATCTGGACATTTTGATTTGGATGCGGAGCTGAAGATTTGGATTTCATCTGCGGTTGAACCAGCAGAAATATTACAGTTTAAGAGTGATAAAAATATCGTTCAGATTCAACAAGCCTTGGCAGCAGCAGTTTTAAAATAAAGCATAAAAACAAGCCGATTCCTCTTGGTATTGACTCAGATTGAAGACAAAGTCTTTAGAGTTCCTTCTCTAAGGGCTTTTACTGTTTTTTATGTTTGAAAGTTAAAGAGTTTTCTAAATATTATGTTTCTGTTATGTTACAAAAATTACAAATATGTGTTGAAAGAGTATCTTTTGTGTGTTATACTAAACAAAATTAGATAAAATGTTCATTTAAAGCATTGTTACCTTATATAGAGATAAGGTTGAACATGTGACTGTATTACAAACAAGGAGAGAAGGCACGCATCAGAAATGATATTTTTACCAATCCTATATCTTCTCGCGGTCATTGGCTGTTTCATGCTGATGCCCCATACGACCAAGGTTTATGGATCATTAAAGAAAATGAAATTATTATTTCTATGGTCCGTGATAGGCTTAGCAATTGCTAATAGTCTTACATTTACTTATATCTGTCAGTGGTTGGGGCTCTTAGCAGGCTTTACTGGTTTAGTCGTTGTAGCCAATGTCCCATTTAATGCCTTATCGCGCTTAAAAAAGGGTTTGTTTATCTTAAATTATATTGTTCTAGTAATTATTCTTTTTAGACTATTTGTCTATGTCTGGCAACATTTGGTTTCATAGTTCAATAGTTGAAAAAAGGAATCATTAAGAGATCAAGGATTCTATGAAAACGTGTTTATAATCTTTATAAACAGAATATCTATCAATTTATCACTGATTGTGTTACACTAGATAAGTTGTCATAATTACTAGCAGATGTGTTGGCTAGAAAAGTTACAAAACTTTGATCAGCCAAATTTTTATCATTAATAAGGATTTGAACTGGCTTTTAGTGAGCCAATTATCTGCACCAGCTTAATAGAGTGGCTTCGCACCACTTTTAGAAAAGAGAAACATTTGAAATTTACAGAATTAAACCTTAGTCAAGATATCCAAGCAGCCGTTGTAACCGCTGGTTTTGAAAAAGCATCACCTATCCAAGAGTTGACGATTCCACTCGCACTGGAAGGTAAAGATGTGATTGGTCAAGCACAAACCGGTACAGGAAAGACTGCTGCTTTTGGCTTGCCAACACTTAATAAAATTTCGACTGATCGTAATGTCATTCAAGCTCTGGTCATCGCCCCAACACGTGAGTTAGCGGTTCAATCACAAGAAGAACTATTCCGTTTTGGACGTGATAAAGGCGTTAAAGTACGTTCCGTTTATGGCGGATCATCGATTGAAAAACAAATCAAAGCCCTAAAATCAGGGGCACACGTTGTTGTTGGTACTCCGGGACGTTTGCTTGATTTGATTAAACGTAAAGCTTTGAAATTGGATAATGTTGAAACATTGATCCTTGACGAAGCTGACGAAATGCTTAACATGGGCTTTTTGGAAGACATCGAAGCTATTATCAGTCGTGTTCCAGAAAATCGTCAAACGCTGCTTTTCTCAGCGACAATGCCTGACGCCATCAAGCAAATTGGTGTGAAGTTCATGAAAGAACCTGAGCATGTTAAGATTGAAGCAAAAGAATTAACCAATGTAAACGTTGATCAATACTATGTTCGTGTTAAAGAGCAAGAGAAATTTGATACCATGACTCGTCTTATGGATGTTGATCAACCAGAATTATCCATTGTCTTTGGCCGCACAAAGCGTCGTGTTGATGAATTGACACGTGGGCTGAAACTTCGCGGTTTCCGCGCGGAAGGGATTCATGGAGATTTAGATCAAAACAAACGCCTTCGTGTAATCCGTGATTTCAAAAATGATCAAATTGATATTCTTGTTGCAACAGATGTAGCAGCACGTGGTTTGGATATTTCTGGTGTCACACACGTTTATAACTATGATATTCCACAAGACCCTGAAAGCTACGTTCACCGTATCGGTCGTACGGGTCGTGCTGGGAAATCAGGTGAGTCAATCACATTTGTTTCACCAAATGAGATGGGTTACCTGTCAATGATTGAAAAATTGACTAAAAAAGCTATGAAAGGTCTAAAACCTGCAACAGCAGAAGAGGCTTTCCAAGCTAAGAAGAAGGTAGCTCTCAAGAAAATCGAACGTGATTTTGCGGATGAGTCTATCCGTGCCAACTTCGAAAAATTTAAAGGTGATGCGATCCAATTAGCACAGGAATTCACTCCTGAGGAATTGGCACTTTATGTTTTGAGTTTAACAGTTCAAGATCCAGATAGCATGCCAGATGTTGAAATTGCACGTGAAAAACCTTTACCATTCAAACCATCAGGTGGTGGTAAAGGCAAGGGCGGTCGTGGTAACCGTGATCGTAATCGTGGTGGGCGTGATAACGACCGTCGTCGTGGTGGACGCGGTGATCGCCGTCGTGATAATCGTGATGGTGGACGCCGTGATTTCAAGCGTCGTGACGATAAATTTAAAAAAGATAACCGTCGTCAAGATAATAAAAAATCACATAAAAATACCTCTAGCGAAAAGAAAACAGGTTTTGTTATTCGCAACAAAGGTGAGAGATAATTAGTAGAACAAACCAAAGTAATATCTAAAAATCATATTAAACCAGCAATCAGGGAGAGGATCGCTGGTTTTTTGTTTTTTTATGAAAGAAACAATAAGGTAGTAACCCTATAAAACCTAGTTTCACACCTTATTGTTTTTAATATATTCTAATTTTTGCTGTCGTGTTTTTTGCTTGAAATAGGCTTCAGCGCTTTGGGCCTCTTGTTTACTGATAAAGCCTTCTTGATAGAGGAGTTTTACGGGTAAACGAGCTCTCGTATATTTGGCGCCTTTACCAGCATTGTGGGTTTTTAGGCGTCGTTGCACATCTGTCGTGTAGCCAGTATAGAGAGTCTTATCAGCACACTCTAAGACGTACATAAAGGCTTTCATTTTAGTCATGCTTTTGTCCTTTTTTACCGAAATAAATCTCAAAAATCTCGTCAGTATAATTCCCGTTATCTTGGTGAACAAAGAGTGGTGGTAAAATTTTCAAACCATCAATAGAGCCATCTTTGATGGCTTCAATCAAGAGCATATTAGCCTCCTTCTCTTTTTTAGGATAGACAAACTGAACACGTTTAGGAGCTAAATTATAACGTCTCAGAGTATCAAGGATGTCCAAAAAACGGTCAGGTCGATGGACCATGGCCAAACGCCCATTGGATTTAAGAGCATGCCTTGAGACTTGGCATATTTCTTCCAAATTGGTAGTAATCTCGTGTCGTGCTAACAGGTAGTGCTCAGAGAGATTTTTCTTGGATGTTTTGGTGGATTTAAAGTAAGGTGGATTGCAGAGGATGAGGTCAACTTGAGAACGAGGGACGTACTCTAAGAGGTTTTTAAGATCATCCTGAACCATTGTTACTTGTTCTTCTAGCTGATTGAGTTGGATAGAACGGCGTGCCATGTCAGCCAGTCGTTCTTGGAGTTCAACCAGGGTAATTGGAGCCTTGGTTCGTGTGCTAGCGAAGAGGCCGACAGCACCATTTCCTGAACAAAGGTCTACAATGAGTCCTTTTGATGGTATTTTTGGAAAGCGAGATAATAGTACACTATCAATGGAGTAGCTGAAAACAGCCTTATTTTGAATGATTTTAACATCTGTTGAGAAGAGCTGATCGATACGCTCTCCCTGTTTTAATGGAAATTGAGACATGATTCTATTATAGCAAAAATAAGACTGACTGTACCCTTGTCCTTGCTTTTCTTAGTTTTGATTTTCTGATTAAAATTGTTTAAAAAAGATGTGGTAATCAGAAAAGTTAAAGGGGTATCTATCTTTGAACAATTGACTTGAAGGATACCTAAAAGATTCTAAATATAACATTATCAGATTTTTATGGCAAAATATACCTTGACAGTTAAACTAATTTCCTCTAGAATTTCCATATATTTTATCTTAAAAGGAATGTCTATGTCTTTAATCTATTTATGTCTCTGTCTAATGTTTGTTATGCGATTGCTCTTTTTACGCTTATCTATTCGAAACGAAAAAGCGATTCTAGCCAATGGAGGTCGTGAATATGGCGCGGTAGTTTCTAAGGTCATTACGATACTGCATATTGGTTTTTACCTGGCTGTCGCTATTGAAATTTCTCTTCGTCAGCCTACTTTTGATGCAACATCTTTACTAGGCTTATCATTGATGATTTTTTCACTAGCGATATTAAAAGTAGTGACAAGTTTGTTAGGGGATATTTGGACGATTAAATTGATGGTGGTTAATGATCATCAGTTTGTGGATCACTGGTTATTTAAGACGGTCAAACATCCTAATTATTATTTAAATATTATGCCAGAGTTAATTGGTATCTGCCTTTTAGGACACGCTTGGGTATCCGCAGTGATTATTATTCCCTTCTACGCTATTGCCTTGATGCTTCGTATTCGTGAGGAGAATCGTCTTTTGGCAGAAGTCATCATTCCTAATACACGCTTAAAGTAGGAGGAATAAAAAACTTAGGTCGCTGGACCTAAGTTTAGGGATTGCTATTGAGCCAATCGTGGTATTTTTCAACAAGATTGATAGCCATTTGTGTTGCTAGAGCCGCTGAAAAGCTTTCTGTGCCTTCTAAGTTATCACCAGCAACTTCCAGCTTTGTCTCATCGTAAATAGCTTTGAGACTATCTTCTGAGAGGGTTGTTTTAAAAGCTTCGAATTGATTCATTAGATCATCCTCCTTTACTGTCATCATATAGAAAAGGTTTTCAATAGTCAAGCAAGAACACCCTACTATTACCTTCCAACTCGACTATTTTATAAATGTTCATAACGTGATATAATAAAAAGACTTTGTATGGAGGAAATAACATGTTTTATGCTTATTTACGTGGTTTAGTGGTCTTTTTACTTTGGGTTTGTAATGGCAATGCTCACTACCACAATGAAGAGAAAATATTACCCGCTGATGACAATTATATCCTAGTAGCACCTCACAGAACTTTTTGGGATCCTGTTTATATGGCTTTCGCAGCACGTCCCAAAGAGTTTATCTTTATGGCTAAGAAAGAATTGTTTACCAATCGTATCTTTGGTTGGTGGATTCGTATGTGTGGTGCTTTTCCAATTGACCGTGACAATCCTGGCCAAGAAGCAATTAAGTACCCTATTCAGATGCTCAAGAAGTCTAATCGTTCGCTTGTCATGTTTCCAAGCGGAAGTCGCCATTCGCAAGACGTTAAAGGCGGTGTTGCCGTCATTGCTAAGATGGCAAAAGTTAAGATTATGCCGGCTGCCTACGCTGGTCCAATGACACCTGGAGGTCTTTTAAATGGTGAGCGAGTAGATATGAACTTTGGGAATCCTATTGACATTTCAGATATTCGCCGTATGAATGATGAGGGAATCGCTGAAGTCGCTCGTCGCATTCAAGCAGAATTTGATCGGCTTGATGCTGAAAATGACAGTTATCGTACGACAAAGATGAAGCGCAATCCCTTGACCTTGATCTATCGTATCCCACTGGGCTTTGTAGCTTTGTTTGCCGTCTTTATAACACTTATTTTTAGTTTTATAGCTAGTTTTATTTGGAATCCTGAAAAGACTGTCAAAAAACCTTAGTACCCAAAAACTTCAGATTTTCTGGAGTTTTTTTTGTTTTGCTTTCGAATAAATAAATAGGAGGAATATCATGTTTGAGGATATATTAGAAAAAATCCATACTAACAAAATTGTCGTGGGACTGGGAGGGTTGGTTATTTTACTGCTGATGACATGTCTTTTTCTCTTGGGAAATCCTTCAAAGGACACTAAGGAAGAGCTTTTACCGTCATGGTCAGGGCAGTCAGAAAACATCAGTAGCACAACGATGCCCTCGAAAGAACGCTCTCAAGCGGAAAAATCACAATCATCGGCTGTGATCACGGTTGATGTTAAGGGTGCCGTCAAAAAGCCAGGCGTTTATGACTTATCGAGTGACAGTCGTGTTAATGATGCTATTTTATTGGCAGGTGGATTAAGAGAAGATGCGGATCGAAAGTCTGTCAATTTTGCTCAGAAACTAAGTGATGAAGCCATTATTTATGTGGCGAGTCAGGGTGAAAATATCTCAGTTATCGGCTCGAGTGTCGCTCCTCAAAACTTAACAGATTCTTCTGAAGCCTCTGCCGGCAAAGTCGACCTTAATAGGGCCACGCTAGCTGATTTACAGACTATTTCTGGTATCGGTCAAAAGCGGGCTCAGGATATTATAGATTACCGTGATAGCAATGGTGGTTTTCAATCGGTTGACGACCTATCAAATGTTTCTGGTATTGGTGACAAGACACTTGAAAAATTGCGTGAGGAAGTGACGGTTGATTGAGATTAGGTTGTTAAAGCCAATGTATTTGGCTTTTTTAGTAATGTTGACCTACTTTATTATTTTTACCAAATCTTGGGTTGCTATTTTTTTAGCAGCGGTTGCTCTCATATGTCTTATCAAGCAATACCAGAAAAAGACGATTTGGCAGACCTTGCTTATGATCGCTGTATTTTCGCTTTATTTTGTTTGGATTGATCATAGGCAACATACATTAGAAGAGAGCTTGCCTAGCCAGGTTTCAGAATTACGTCTAATTCCTGATAGTCTTTCAGTAGATGGTGATTTACTTTCAGGGCGTGCCATTCAGGGACAACAAACGTATCAGTTTTATTATCAATTGCAGACTTTATCGGAAAAAAAGTATTTTCAAGCACTCAACCAAGTGGTGAGTTTAAATGTAGCCGCAAAAGTCGAGAAACCTGTTGGTCAACGCAATTTCAAAGGATTTGACTATGCCACTTACTTGAAGCGTGAGGGGATTTACGGCATTGCGCAGGTCACTGCTATTACGTCTGTTAAAGTGGAACAGCCTAAAAATCCAATAGAGTGGGTAAGAGTGTGGCGGCGCCAGCTCCTAGTTCATATCAATCACAATTTTCCTGCTCCTATGAAGCATTATATGACAGGGCTCTTATTGGGTTATTTGGACAAGTCTTTTGATGAGATGAGTGATATATACACGGACTTGGGGATCATTCATCTCTTTGCCCTTTCGGGGATGCAAGTAGGCTTTTTTATAGGTATTTTCCGAACGTTCCTTCTGCGATTAGGTGTTTTAAGGGAACATTTCACTTATTTTCTCTTGCCTTTTTCTTTTCTGTATGCTGGTTTAACCGGTTTTACTGTTTCAGTTGTGCGTAGTTTACTTCAAGCTATCCTTGGTCAGTTTGGGTTTCGTAAGTGGGACAATTTAGGACTGACGATAATGATATTCTTTATCCTTTCACCTCATTTTCTAGAGACTGTGGGTGGTGTTTTATCTTTTGCTTATGCTTTTATTTTGTCAAGACTTAACTTAGAATCACTATCAGGTCGTCGTAAAGCAGTAGTTGAGAGTTTGGTTTTATCATTTGGTATCTTGCCATTACTGATCTTTTATTTTGGGAGTTTTCAACCTTTATCCATCATCTTAACAGCATGCTTTTCAGTGATTTTTGATGTGCTTTTGTTACCTCTGTTAAGTCTGGTGTTATTAGCTAGTCCTTTGCTATCTTTGAGCTTCTGTAATCCCTTATTTCTTGTTTTAGAGTCAGTTATCAAATGGACAGCTCAGCTATCGGCAAAGCCCCTGGTTTTTGGCAGTCCCAGCTTAGTAGTTCTTATTCTAATACTTACTTTTTTGGCTGCTTTACATGACTTTTGGAAAGAAAAAAAGTTTAGATATGCCCTTTTATTAGCTAGCCTCTGTTTGTTTGCTCTGACGAAAAATCCTTTGGAAAATGAAGTCACCGTTATGGATGTTGGGCAAGGAGACTCGATTTTGATTAGGGATATGGCAGGGAAAACGCTCCTGATCGATACTGGTGGTCGAGTTGATTTTACACAGAAAGAGGAGTGGCGTAAGCGACAGATAAGGTCTAATGCTGAAAAGACTTCGATCCCTTATTTGAAAAGTCGTGGTATTTCGACGATTGACCAACTGTTAATCACTCACACTGACACAGATCATATGGGAGATCTTGGTGTTTTAGCCAAGCACTTCAAGATAAAGGAAATTTTGATTAGTCCTGGGGCTATGACCAAGTCATCTTTTGTGAAAGAGTTACAAGCATTAAAGATAAAAGTGCGCTTGATTCAGGCAGGAGATCGGCTTCCTATTATGGGGACATCTCTTCATGTTCTTTATCCTTGGTCTCAGGGGGATGGAGGCAACAATGATTCTCTTGTCTTGTACGGTAAGTTGCTTGATAAAAGATTTCTTTTTACTGGTGATTTGGAAGTTGAAGGAGAAAAAGCCTTGCTTACTAGGTATCCTAGCTTACCAGTGGATGTTTTAAAAGCAGGGCATCATGGCTCTAAAGGTTCTTCTGATCCGAAGTTTTTAAGGCATATCAATGCCACAGAGGCCTTAATATCAGCAGGTCTTAATAATCGTTATCATCATCCTAATGATGAAACTTTGGAACGATTTGATGTCGAAAAGATGACAGTCTATCGCACTGACCAAGAAGGTGCTATTCGTTATAGAGGAGTAGCCCATTGGAAAATTGAAACAGTTCGATAGGTATGTCGTAAGATGCTCTATCAAAATGGTCAGGCTCCTTGAGCTATTTTCCATTGCCTCCTTTTAAAAATAAATCAAAGCTAGAGTTGTGGTCGTGTCGGTTATCAGAGAAAAGCTTGAGCTGAAGGATAAGAGGATTGGCAATAGCAATAGAGATGTTTCCCTTACAAAGCTGAAACACAAAATCCACATGAGAGTGATTGTCATGTGGATTTTGTGTTATTCAGTTCCTTGTGCCCATTTTTTTGCCAGTCGACGCGAATAGGTCGATATGGCGAAGTTGATGATAAAGTATATGGCTGTGATGATAAGGTAAAGCGTGAACACTTGTCTTGGCTCAAAGTATTTTCCCATTAGAATTTGGCTTTTTCCAAAAAGTTCTTGCAAGGCAATAACAGAATAAAGGAGTGAGGTATCTTTTATAACAGTTACGAATTGCGAAATAATAGCTGGCAACATTTTACGAATGGCTTGTGGAAAGACAATGTAAATGAAGATTTGCCAGTGTGTCATTCCTTGCGATAAACCAGCTTCGGTTTGACCGTGATCCACACCGTTTAAACCACCCCGGATGATCTCTGCAAGAGCAGCTGATGTGAAGACAGTAAAAGCTGTAATCCCTGCTGGGGTTGACTTCATTTGGAAAACCAAGAAAATAATGAAAATCCAAAGGAGATTGGGAACGTTACGAACAAATTCAATATAGATGCTTGATATCCAGCGAAGGATTTGGTTCTTCCCGTTACGCATAACAGCTAGTACGGTGCCAATAATAGTTGAAAATACAATCGACAAAAATGAGATGTAAAGGGTCAACCAAAGTCCTTGAAGGATAAAGCTAATATTGGTTGGTGTTAAAACTGACATCGTTTATCCTCCTAGGTATATGCTTTTTTATTGTCTTCTTCTTTGCGGCGCGCCCATGTTGCCAGTGGGAAGCAGACGATGAAGTAGAGTAGTGCAGCTCCGGCAAAGGCAGGAACGTAGTTAGTGGTCTCGTAGGCCCAGGCTTTTGAGACGAACATGATATCAGCTCCTGAAATAATGGCAACTGTTGAGGTGTTTTTGATCAGGTTAACCACTTGATTAGTCATCGGAGGTAAGATGGTTCGAACAGCCTGTGGTAGGATAATGAGTTGCATCGTTTCTTTGTAGGTAAAGCCTTGAGAAAGTGCAGCCTCGGTTTGTCCTTTAGGAACAGCTTCAATCCCAGAACGGATAACTTCCGATATATAGGCACCGTGATAAATCCCAACACAGATAACGGCCGTCCAGAAAGCTGAAATCATAATAAAACCGTTAGTCATAATTGCCAAACCATAATAAACAACGACAAATTGGACCAGAAGCGGTGTGTTTTGATAGAGTTCAACATAAACACGGGCAATTGTTTTTAGGGTCTTATTTTTAGAAGATGACATAGCCCCCAAAATTAATCCTAGGATAAGGGAGAGAAGCAGGGCGCCTACTGACATGCCTAAGGTATATACGAAACCTTTGGCGAAATCACCGAAGTTGGCGAAAAAGTCACCCCAACGAGAAAGGGCGAAGGGACTTGTTACTAAATAATAGGTCATAAATAATGCTTCCTTTCTCTTAATGTTGGGCTTTAGCCGGTTTTAAATCATATTTTTGGTAGATTTCTGTCAAACTGCCATCTTTGGACCAGTCTGAAAGGAGCTTGTTGATATAGTTTGTTAGAGCTTTGTGGCTTTGTTTGCTAGCAATGCCATAACTTTGTGTATTAAATCCTTGCTCAAGAATGGCTGTTTTCTGGCTACGGTAGCCTGTTAGAATTGATTTATCAACTGAGAAGGCCTGAATACGCTTGGAGTAAAGTGAAATAGCTAGTTCGGGATAGGAACCAAGCTGAACATAGTTGAAGTGTAAATCATTGGCCTTGGCGTATTCTTCAATCAAGCCTTTTGTTGTCGATCCCTGAGCAACACCAATGGTTGCTTTGTCCATATCTTTGATAGAAGAGTAGTGGCTAGATTTGTTAACTAAAAAACCAACTTCGTCAGTATAATATGGCTCACTAAAACTGTAAGATGCTTGACGTTCAGGGGTAATGGTATAGGTTCCGATAACGATGTCAACTTGACCGTTATCGATAACAGCTTCGCGCGTTTGAGCTGTCACAGCGGTAAATTCTACTTTAACTCCAAGACTTTTAGCGATTTTACGTGCAATGTCAATTTCCATACCTTCGTAGCGGTTTGTTTCAGCACTAAAATAGCCAAAATTGGGAACGTCTTGTTTAACGCCAGCTTTGAGAACGCCAGCCTTTTTGATCCGTTTAATGACTTTAGAAGACAAGAGTTGCTCAGTTGTTTCTGCCTTAACTTTTGGCGAAAAACCAATGACAGATAAGACTAGTGCCAATGATAAGCAAGCGATAAGAAATGTTTTGATTGATTTCATCTCACATCCTCCTTGACTACGCTTTGCGTTCTTTTTTCTTAGCAGTAACTTTTTCACTGGAATGGTTAATAATTTTGCTGAGGAATTGTTGTGCACGTGCTTCTTTAGGATGATCAAAGAAGCCAAGAACGTCAGTAGTATCTTCTAAGATTTGGCCATCAGCCATGAAGATAATACGATCAGCTACTTCACGGGCAAAGCCCATTTCGTGAGTAACGACCACCATGTTCATCCCTTCGGCAGCTAGATTTTGCATAACAGCGAGAACATCTCCGATCGTTTCTGGGTCAAGAGCAGAGGTTGGTTCATCGAAAAGAAGTAGCTCAGGATTCATGGCAAGTCCGCGAGCGATAGCGATACGTTGTTTTTGACCACCAGAGAGCATACCTGGGTAGGAATCCTTACGATCCCACATGTTGACGTAAGTCAGATACTTCTCAGCAATAGCTTCAGCTTCTGAACGAGACATGCCTAAGACTTTTATAGGTGCCAAAGTCACATTTTCTAACACTGTTTTATGAGGATATAAGTTAAAGTGTTGGAAAACCATACCAACCTCTTTGCGCAGTTGAACCAAGTCCTTACTGCTAGCGTTGGCTAATTCATGACCGTTTACTTTTAAGCTACCTGTTTCAATAGATTCAAGAGCATTCATGGTACGGATAAGTGTTGATTTACCTGATCCTGAAGGACCTAAGAGAACAACGACCTGACCTTTTTCAATCTCTAAGTTAATGTTACGAAGAGCATGGTAGTCACCGTAATATTTTTCAACATTTTTATATTCGATAAGTGCCATTAGAAACTCCTTTTGTATTAAATTGTTACGTTAGAAAACATAACAAAGATAAGTTACTATAACATATTAGTTTTGAACTGTCAATTATTAACTTAAAATATTCTGAAAATTGAAATAAAATCTAGTACCTCATTTTGAAAAGGGATAACAATCGATGACATAAGGTCTTTTTATAGTCAACGTTTTCCATTTGAGGGATAATTTGATATAATCAGAAAAAAGGTAGGTATTAATATGAAAACAATTCTTGTCGTGGATGATGAGAGACCCATCTCAGATATTATAAAATTTAATCTTAGTAAGGAAGGCTATAACATTGAGACGGCTTTCGATGGTAATGAAGCTGTTCAACAATTCGAAGCTGTTAAGCCCGACTTGGTTATCCTAGACTTGATGCTTCCAGGTATCGATGGTCTCGAAGTAGCTAAAGAAATCCGTAAAACAAGTCATACGCCTATTATTATGCTATCAGCTAAGGATTCTGAATTTGATAAAGTGATTGGTTTAGAAATTGGCGCTGACGATTATGTTACAAAACCTTTTTCTAACCGTGAGTTACTGGCACGTGTTAAAGCGCAATTACGCCGTGTTGAAACCATTGAGACAGTGGCAGAAGAATCGCTTCACTCCTCACCGACAGAAATTGAAATTGGTAACCTTCAGATTTTACCAGAAGCGTTTATTGCTAAAAAGAATGGTGAAGAAGTTGAATTAACACATCGCGAGTTCGAATTGCTCTACCATTTGGCGCAACATATTGGTCAGGTGATGACGCGTGAACATTTACTGGAAACGGTTTGGGGTTATGACTATTTTGGTGATGTTCGCACAGTTGATGTAACCATTCGTCGTTTGCGTGAAAAAATCGAAACAACGCCAAGCCGACCAGAATATATCTTAACTCGCCGTGGAGTGGGTTATTTTATGAAAGCTCATGACTGATCAATTTATTTTTACATTTAGAGATTTAATTATTGCAGGACTAATGTCTATCTTAGTCCTGATTTATGTTTTTTTAATCATCAATGACTCGCTTAACAGCCGACGGGTGCAGCAATTGACCGAGCAGGTTCAGTCATTGATTTCGGGTGAGTACGTTGTTAATCAAGTGACACGTGGTTCAGCAGAAGTTAGGACTTTGGCAGAACACCTCAATGATTTATCGGAAGTGTTTCGATTGACTCATGAAAATTTAGGACAAGAAAAAAATCGACTTTCCAGTATCTTGTCTTATATGAGTGATGGTGTTTTAGCGACGGATCGCCGTGGCAATATCATTATGATCAATGACATGGCGAGACAGCAGCTAAACTTGTCAGAAGAAGAGGATATTTCCGTCAATATTATGACCTTATTGGAAGAGACTTCTTATACTTATCATGATTTGATCACGAAAACACCTGAGGTAACTCTCAATCGAGTCGATGAGTTTGGTGAGTTTACTGTTTTAAGGATTAACTTTGCTTTGATTAAGCGAGAAAGTGGTTTTATTTCAGGATTGGTTGCTGTTCTTCATGATACTACTGAGCAGGAAAAAGAAGAACGCGAACGTCGCCTCTTTGTTTCTAACGTTAGCCATGAACTACGAACGCCTCTAACATCGGTAAAATCTTACTTAGAAGCCCTTGATGAAGGTGCCCTAAAGGAACCGGTTGCCCCTGGCTTTATTCGTGTGTCTCTGGATGAAACTAACCGGATGATGCGGATGATTTCTGATTTGCTGTCCCTATCACGAATTGATAATAATAATTCGCATTTAGAGGTTGAATTGACTAACTTTACAGCCTTTATAACTTATATCCTTAATCGTTTCGATCAGATCAAACTTCAGGAAACGCAAGCTGGTAAATCCTATGACATTATTCGAAATTACCCCTTGGTGCCTGTTTGGATTGAGATTGATAATGACAAAATGACACAGGTTATTGATAATATTATTAATAATGCTATCAAGTATTCACCTGATGGTGGTGAGATCACAGTTAGCATGCGAACAACTGAAACTCAGTTAATTATTTCGATTTCTGATCAAGGTCTTGGGATTCCAAAGAAAGATTTACCACTTATTTTTGATCGATTTTATCGGGTCGATAAGGCTCGGAGTCGTGCACAAGGTGGCACTGGTCTTGGGCTTGCTATTGCCAAAGAGATTATTAAACAACATAATGGCTTTATTTGGGCCAAAAGTGACTACGGCAAGGGCTCAACCCTCACCATAGTCTTACCGTATGAAAAGAATATTTTAGAAGTAGATGAAGAATGGGAGGTAACTGAAGACCAAGGTGACTGATAAAGGATTTAAGTACAGTATTTTAGCTTCAGGGTCGACAGGTAATGCTTTTTATTTGGAGACACCAAAAAAACGTCTGTTGATTGATGCGGGCCTGACTGGTAAGAAGATTACCAGTCTTTTAGCTGAAATTGATCGACGACCTGAAGATTTAGATGCCATATTGATCACACACGAGCATTCCGACCACATCAAGGGTGTTGGCGTTTTGGCTCGTAAATACCATCTTGATGTTTATGCTAATGAAAAAACTTGGGAAGTTATAGACGCGCGTAACATGATTGGTAAGGTTGACAACAGTCAAAAGCATGTTTTTTCGCGAGAAAAAATGATGACTTTTGGAGATATTGATATCGAATCATTCGGTGTCAGTCACGATGCGGTTGACCCTCAGTTTTATCGTTTTATGAAAGATAACAAAAGTTTTGTCATGTTAACTGACACGGGTTATGTTAGCGATCGCATGGCTGGGATTGTAGCTAATGCGGATGGCTATCTCATCGAGTCTAATCACGACATTGACATCCTTAGAGCTGGTTCTTATCCATGGAAAACCAAGCAACGGATTCTTTCTGATTTTGGACATTTATCCAATGAAGCAGGAGCTCAAGCGATGATCGATACTCTTGGCAATCGTACCAAAAAGATCTATTTGGGACACTTGAGTAAGGAAAATAATATCAAAGAATTAGCTCATATGACCATGGAATCTAATCTCATGGAGGCTGACTTAGGGGTTAATCATGATTTTAAGGTATTGGATACATCGCCTGATACAGCAACACCATTAACAGATATTTAATATAGAATTTACAGTCTAGCCATAAGAGCTGGGCTATTTTTTTGGTATAATAGAAAAGATTACGAAGATAAGTGATGGTCATTTTGAAAAATGGTTTGAGTGACACTTATTTTAAAATAGAAAAAGGGAAATTTTATGGAACAATTGGAAGAGCTAAAAGCAAAATTAAAAGCAGATTTTCAAATTGAGTTCGCAGACAGTAGTCTGCTGGATACTGCTTTCACCCACACGTCCTATGCTAATGAGCATCGCCTCCTAAACATTTCACACAATGAGCGTTTGGAGTTTTTAGGAGACGCCGTTCTACAATTGATCATTTCCGATTATTTGTATCGAAAATACCCTAATAAGCCAGAAGGGGATTTGTCAAAACAACGCTCTATGATTGTCCGTGAGGAGAGTTTAGCAGGATTTTCTAAAGATTGTGGCTTTGATGCCTTTATCAAGCTGGGCAAGGGAGAAGAGAAGTCTGGAGGTCGGCATCGAGACACCATTCTTGGAGATCTTTTTGAAGCTTTTTTAGGCGCCTTGCTCCTAGATAAAGGGGTAGAGACAGTGAGATCTTTCCTTTATTTGGTGATGATTCCCAAGGTAGAAAAAGGTCAGTATGAGCAAGTTAAAGATTACAAAACAGCCCTTCAGGAAAAACTTCAAGTTGATGGTGATATCAAAATCCGTTATGAGGTTATCGGTGAAGAAGGCCCTGCTCATGCCAAGTGGTTCGAAGTTCGTGTCACTGCAAACGGTAAGGAATTGAGTAACGGTAAGGGCCGTTCTAAAAAACTAGCAGAACAGAAAGCTGCTAGAAAGGCACTCCACCAATTAGGTGAGGACTAAGATGTATTTAAAAGAAATTGAAATTCAAGGGTTTAAATCCTTTGCGGATAAGACCAATATCAGTTTTGACCAGGGAGTGACGGCTGTCGTAGGGCCAAATGGGTCAGGGAAATCAAACATTACAGAAAGTTTACGATGGGCACTGGGAGAATCCTCTGCTAAGAGTTTGCGTGGCGGTAAGATGCCTGATGTGATTTTTGCAGGAACTGAGACACGCCGTCCTCTTAATTACGCACAGGTTCGTGTTACTCTTGATAATAGCGATGGATTTATTAAAGATGCACCGGAAGAACTGTCAGTTGAACGTCACATTTACCGTAATGGAGATAGTGATTATTTGATTGAAGGCAAAAAAGTTCGCCTACGTGATATTCACGATCTTTTCATGGATACTGGCTTGGGTCGTGATTCTTTCTCGATTATCTCCCAAGGTCGTGTTGAGGCAATTTTTAATAGCAAGGCTGAAGACCGTCGTGCTATTTTTGAAGAAGCAGCTGGGGTTTTAAAATACAAAACACGCAAAAAAGAAACTGAAACCAAATTAGCGCAAACCCAGGACAATTTAGATCGCTTGGAAGATATTATCTATGAATTGGAACAGCAGATTCGTCCTTTGGAAAAACAAGCGCAGACTGCTAGACAGTTTCTAGCTCTAGATGGTGAGAGAAAAGCATTGCACTTACAGATTCTTGTTCATGACATTTGCTCAGGCAAGGAAGAGTTGCAAACCTTAGCTGATCGATTAGATGTGGCTAGAAGCAAGCTTGAAGCTTACCATCAAGAACGTCAAAAAATGGAAGCGACCAATCAAAGTCTCAAGACCAAACGTCATCAACTCTCCCAAGATTCCCAGCGGCATCAGGATGACTTGGTTGCTTTGACGCGTTTGATGGCAGACTTGGAGAAGCAAATCCAAGTGAACCAGCTACAACAGTCACAATCACAGGAAAAAGAAAGCGATTTGAAAACTCGTCTTGGTGAGCAAGAAACACTGATTAGCCACCTAGAAGCATCAATCAAAGAGCTTGAAAAAAAACGGGATGCGGTTATTAGTGACAGCCAGGAGAAAGCTAAGGCTATTGAGCAGCAAGAAGCTGAGTTGAAGGATTTTGCCCAATCGCCTGATCAGATTATCGAAAGTTTGCGTGAGCAGTTTGTCGATCTCATGGGTCAAGAAGCTGATTTTTCCAACCAATTAACTGCTTTGGAAAATCAACTGTTACAGGAGAAGCAACAGTCCGAACAAAACCAAGCTGACTTACGAGACTTGGAAGAGCGTCGTTTAGCAATGACTGAGAGAGCTCAAAAAACTCTAGCTAACTTTGAAACAGCCAAGGAAGCTGTAAAAGCTTTATTGAACGATTATCAGAATCAATTTCAGGCTGTAAAAAAGTATGAAGAAGGTTATCGAAACCATCAACAGGCTCTTTTTGATAAGTATGATCGTTTAAAAGGAAAGACAGTTCGACGTAACAGTCTAGAAGATATTCAAAAAAACCATAGTCAGTTTTTTGCTGGGGTCAAAGCTGTCTTGCAAAATAGTGAGCGTCTTGGTGGTATTGTTGGTGCTGTCAGTGAGCATTTGAGTTTCAAGCCAGAGCACCAAACAGCGATAGAAATTGTTTTGGGGGGATCGGCTCAAAATATCATCGTTGAAGATGAAAGAACGGCTAAAAAGGCCATTCAGTTTTTGAAAGAAGGACGCCATGGCCGTGCGACCTTCCTTCCATTGACAACCATTAAAGAGCGTTTTTTAAAGCCTGTCTTTGGGGATAAGTTACGGCACCAAGCTGGCTTTCTTGGTCTGGCCAAAGAGCTGGTAAGCTATGACAGTCGTTTGAACAATATTATGGGAAATCTTTTAGGTATGACGGCCGTTTTTGATACCATTGATCATGCTAACAAGGCTGCGCGTGAGTTTCAGTATCAAGTGCGTATTGTTACTCTTGATGGTACTGAATTGCGTCCCGGTGGATCATTTGCCGGTGGGGCTAATCGTCAGAAGAACACTACTTTTGTCAAGCCAGAATTGGATCAATTAGAGACTGACATTGCTCAGCTGTCTTCTGAAATTAAGGCCGATGAAGAAGAATTGGCTAGCTTAAAAGCTGTTTTAGATCAAGCTAATCAACAATTAGCAGAATTGAAGCAAGATGGCGAGGAAGCTAGGCTTTCCGAACAAAAAGCAGACTTTGCTTATCAACAAGCTGCTAGCCAGGTTGCTGATCTCAATAAACTCTATCAGGCCAAGCTGGCTAATCAGCAAGAATTGACAGCATCAGGGGATCATCAGTTTAAGGAAGAGTTAGAGGCTAAGTTAGGAGCGATTCGGACTCATAAAGAGCAACTTAATCAAGATATTGAAGCTATTAAGACCGATAAGGATAGCATTGAAGCGAAGCGTCAAGAACTGCAGAATTCCTTATCTGAGTTGAAATTATCAGAGCGTGAACTTCAAGGGGAAAGACAGTACCTTTCTCGTGATGTCAACAAGCAAAAAGAAGAGTTACAACAAGCCAAAGATTTGGCTGAAAATCTAGCTTACAGTCTGTCTCACCATAATGATGCCCTCGAGGTAGATAAAATCCCAGAGTGGCAGAATCAACTAGAAGAAGCCAAGCAGCGTAAGACCATGTTGGAGCAAGAGCAGATTCGTCTGCGTTTTGAACTGGAAGATTTGGAAGCGCAAGGCGAAGATATCGCAGAACGCTTGCAGACATTAAGCCAGCAAAATGAAACGTCTATTCGCGATCAGGCTGAGCTTGAGACACAAGAAAAGCAAGTGAAACAAAGCTTAAAAGCACTGGCGCAAGATTTGGTCGATTCCTATCAACTCTCTTTCTCAGAAGCACAAGAGCAGGTTGCGTCACTTGAAGATATTAATCAGGCTAGATTAACTCTCAAGGATTTGCAAAAAGCCATCAAAGCTTTGGGTCCTGTCAATCTGGATGCTATCGAACAATACGATGATGTTGGGCAACGGTTGACTTTCTTGTCTAGTCAGAAAGCTGACTTGGATAAGGCTAGGGACATGCTTTTAGAGACAATTGCTGAGATGAATGGAGAAGTAACCAGTCGCTTTAAAAGGACCTTTGAGGCTATTCGAACATCTTTTAAAGAAACCTTTACCCAGATGTTTGGTGGCGGTTCAGCTGATTTGCTATTGACGGATGGGGACTTGCTCTCTGCAGGAGTTGACATATCGGTTCAACCACCTGGTAAGAAAATTCAATCACTCAATCTCATGTCAGGGGGTGAAAAAGCCTTGTCGGCTCTGGCTTTACTCTTTGCTATTATTCGTGTGAAAACTATCCCATTTGTTATTCTGGATGAGGTCGAGGCCGCATTAGATGAAGCTAATGTTAAGCGTTTTGGCGATTACCTCAATCGTTTTGACAAATCTAGTCAATTTATTGTAGTTACTCATCGCAAAGGAACAATGGCAGCTGCTGATAGTATTTATGGAGTGACTATGCAGGAATCAGGTGTATCACAAGTTCTGTCAGTGAAGCTGAAAGAAGCAGAGCAAATACAAGGTGTGGATTGAACCATTTCTCTTGCTAAATGATAAGGGTTAGCCGTAGCTAGCTCTTCGATAAGAGATGTAGTAAAATAGGTCATGGGATTAGTTCTTTTTTTCTATTTACACAAACTAGTTTACAGTAGCAATTTTTTGCTATGCTCTAATAAAGAAAAAATTGATTTAGGAGGGTGCTATGTATATACAGCAAATTAGAAATGCAACAATTAAGATTAAGTTTGCTGGTACTATCTTTTTAATTGATCCATGGTTTCAGGATAAAGGAACTGGATTTTCTGCAAAAGCTATCCGTCAGGAGATGATGAATGTTAAATGCCCGATGAATGAACTGCCGGAATCAGCAGAAAATACTTTAAAGGATGTGGATTACTGTCTTGTATCACATCTACATTTTGATCACTTTAGTTCAGATTATCTTCCCAAAGATGTGGAGATTATTGCTCAGAACAAGAAGGATGCAAGTGCAATTATATCTATGGGGTTTAATAATACAAAATGGTTTGATGCTGGGTCTATTGTAATTGGGAATGTGACTATTCATAAAATAAAAGCGATACATGGTGAGAATACTACAATTGTTCAAAAAATGGGTGAAGCCTGTGGCTATGTATTTGAAGCACCTGGAGAGAAGACACTATATCTTGCTGGAGATACGGTCTATTGTCAAAATACAAAAGAAGCAATCACTCAATACCAGCCAGATGTTATTATTTTGAACTGTTGTGGAGCTACCACACCTATTGGTAGGTTGCTTATGGATTTATCTGATGTTGAAAAGGTTTGTAATGATGCTCCTAATGCAATAGTGATTGCCTCGCATCTTGATAGTGTTAATCATGCTTTGATTACCAGTGATGATGTAAGAAAGTTTAAAGAGGTAAAACATCTCTCGCAACTCTTCGTTCCAAATAATGGAGAGACAATCAAATTATAAATTTTTATTATTCTCCTAAATTTTATTCAAGAAAAACTGATTTTATAATATTTGACATAGAACTTTATTAGAAAAGTAGAGCATTGAGGGGCATCATAATTTAACTTGACATGATACATTCTGTGAGTGGTGAACTTGCCAAATTCGTTTTCAAAAGTGATGTTAGAGTCTTTAATGTCGAGCGATTCTTTGATATAATCTAGCTGTTCCGTATGAGTCTTTTTAATGATTGTTTTAAGTGCTTTTCATTATAACTCATATGGGCTTTTTGTATGCCATCAAAAAGCCCTATAATCTCCAGGGTAGGTTTACCCACTACAGAAATTATGGAGCCTCAAAAATTAGGATAGGTGCAATTTTTTATGCGTTTGTCGTAGCTCTTTTTCTTCTAATATTTCCTTGTAAGCGGATTTTTTGGTACAATGGTAGAGATTATAAAGCTAGTTAAAATGGTTATACCCATCCAAAATCAAAAAATAACACGATGTATCGAATAGCAAAATAAGTTTCCGCAGTTTAGAGCGAACGAAGTGAGCTTGAAAGGATATTTTCGCCGTAGTGGTATTATTAGTGACAGAGTTGCTGTCACTAATAACGGAATTTTTGAGACTTAGGCTTAAAAATTAGGAATGAAACTCTGAAGGAGATTGCTCCCATCCGCGCTACCTAAGAAAAGATCAAAAAAGTTATTTTTGAAATTAACTAAGTATTAGATAGGTATTGAGTAGTTGGAGGAATGACGTGTTTAAAAAAATAGTAGCGTCCGATATGGATGGGACTTTTTTAAGGCCAGATGGTTCTTATGATAAGGAAAGATTTGCTGTCCTTTTGGATAAACTGACTAAAGCAGGTTATCTTTTTGTAGCCGCTAGCGGTAGGTCTCTTTTGACTTTGAAACAATTGTTTCATGAATTTGAGGATAAAATGGCCTTTATCGCTGAAAATGGTTGTATTGTTGAATGCGCGGGGCAGGTCATTTTTGAAGCTGAGATGCCACCTGAGGATTACCAGCTTATTTTAGCTGAATTGCGAGCTGATGCTGATTGTCAAGGTTACCTGCTATCTGGTGAGAAGGCAGCTTATGCGCCTTTAGATGCTTCAGATGACTATATTCAAAGAGCAAATTACTTTTATGCCAATGTTCAGCGTGCCGATCTTGATAATATCTCTGATAAGATTTTAAAAGTAACCGCTCGATTTGATTCGGACAAAATTCATGATTTTTCGCAACAGTTAAATGGTCAATTAGCTAATTTCCAAGCTGTTGTCACTGGCTTTGATGGGATGGATATTATTCCCAAAGCCTATGACAAATCAACGGGTTTGGCAGTTCTTTGTGGTAAACTAGGCTTATCAGCAGCCGATGTCTTCGCTTTTGGGGATAATTACAATGATCTGGAAATGTTAGGGTTTGCACAGACAGCTATCGTACCTGAAAATGCCGTAGAAGCTGCTAAAGAATTAGCCGAAGAGGTTATTGGAGATAATGCTACAGATGCTGTTTTAAGTTATTTGGAAGGTTTGGTTTGAGATGACAGAGATAAAATTGATTGCTTTAGACTTGGATAATACTCTTTTTGATGATGAGAAAAGGGTGTCAAAAGCTAACAAAGAAGCTATCAAGAAAGCTACTCAAATAGGTGTCAAAGTTGTGATTACAACGGGTCGCCCTCTGAAAGCTATCGGCGATCTACTAGAGGAATTAGATCTTAATCATCCTATGGATTACAGTGTAACTTTTAATGGAGGTCTCATCCAGCGAAATGACGGTCATATTTTGGCGCAGCAAGCTTTGTCGCGGAATGAGGTAGTTACGATTTATCGGCAATTATCTACGATGGGCTTGCCTGTCGATATCTTGAGTGAGGAGACAGTCTACAGCCTGTCTGAGCCAGGTCGCCCATCGCGCTATTCAGAAGCCAATCCTTTACTGACCTTTAAAAAATTGGATCGATTGGCTGATTTGCCAGAAGACATCATCTATAATAAGGTAGTTGTTGTGACGGATAAGGATTTTCTGGATGATAAAATCAAGGAAATGCCGGCTATGATTTTTAATGATTTTGAAGCTTTCAAATCGCGAGAAATCATTTTTGAAATCATGCCTAAAGGTGTTCACAAAGCATCTGGTTTAGCCGAATTATGTAGTCTATTAGGCATTAACCGAGAAAATGTCATGACCGTCGGCGACGAAGAAAATGATTTGACTATGATTGACTGGGCTGGCTTGGGCGTTGCCATGAACAATGCTGCCCCCATTGTGAAAGAAACAGCCAAAGCCATCACCGAAAATGACAATAATCATTCAGGAGTGGCAGAGGCCATTGAAAAATACGTATTGAGTGGAGAAAAAGATGGGATTATTTGATCGTTTATTTGGAAAAAAAGAGAAAAAAGAAGAGCAAGAGCTCAATCAAGAAGTATTTGAGAAAGAGGAAAATGAGAATATAGAGTCTCAGCAACCGGAAGAAGAGGCTGTTTCAGAAGACCTTGCGGTGGATGTGTCATCCGATCAAGATAACCTGATGATTGTGTCAGAAAAAGATGCTCAAATCAGCCAATCATCTGAAGCTGATTTTGTGGCGCAAGTTGATTCGGCACTTGACGAGGTTCCTAAGGACAGTGAAGACAGTTCTGAAAAACTTGAAGAGGCGCCTACTTTAGAAGATTCAGAGTCAGTTAGCTGGAAAGATGAGTTTTCTTTTGAAGATGCAAGCGAAACTGATTCTGATGGTGATGTTAAGGCTGACATGGTTATTCCAAAACACCAAGAGGATCCATCAGTTGACTGGAAAGATGAGATAGATGTTGATCTTGATCAAAAACAAACTAGTGACATGGACAAGCAGGATTCGGCAGAGCCATCTCATCAAAGCTTGAAGAGTGACTCATCCCTTGACCACGATAAAATACAATCCGAAGTTTCTACTAGTGAAGTAGGCAGTGTATCGGTTAATGACGTAACCTCACAATCAAATAATCCTCGTTTCGAATCCATTATGGCAGATTACTATGCGAAAAAGGCTGCCGTTGCTGAGGCTGCTGAGCGTGGTGAGACCTTGAGTTTTGATGCCATGCCAACACGCCAAATCGAGGAACTCTCTAAAGAGAATGCTCCTTCAAGCACTCCAGAAATCGAAGAAACGACTGAAGAAAAATATAATCGTAGTTTGAAGAAAACGCGGACAGGCTTTGCTGCGCGTCTCAATGAGTTCTTTGCGAATTTCCGTAAAGTTGATGAGGAATTCTTTGAAGAACTAGAAGAAATGCTCATTATGTCTGATGTCGGAGTCACTGTTGCCACACAGTTAACAGAAGCTTTGCGTCAAGAAGCCCGCATCGAGAATGCTAAAAAACCGGACGATTTACGCCAGGTAGTGATTGAGAAGCTGGTTGACATTTATGATAAAGATGGCATTTATAATGAAAAAATTAATTTCCAAGATGATTTGACAGTCATGCTTTTTGTCGGAGTTAATGGTGTCGGAAAAACGACGACTATTGGGAAACTGGCTTACCAATACAAAAAGCAAGGTAAAAAAGTCATGCTAGTTGCCGCTGACACCTTCCGTGCAGGGGCAGTTGCGCAGCTGGTTGAGTGGGGACGCCGCGTTGATGTACCAGTTGTGACAGGCCCAGAGAAAGTAGACCCAGCTTCAGTTGTTTTTGATGGGATGGAACGTGCCCTATCTGAAGATGTTGATGTGCTTATGATTGATACGGCAGGACGCTTGCAAAATAAAGATAATCTCATGAAAGAACTTGAGAAAATCGGTCGTATTATCAAGCGTGTCGTCCCAGAAGCGCCACACGAAACGCTGTTAGCTTTGGACGCATCTACTGGTCAAAATGCTCTTAGTCAAGCGAAGGAATTTTCGAAAATCACGCCTCTAACAGGACTGGTCTTGACTAAAATTGATGGCACGGCAAAAGGTGGTGTTGTTCTGGCTATCCGCCAAGAGTTGGATACTCCCGTTAAGCTGATTGGTTTTGGTGAAAAAATTGATGATATCGGATCATTCGATTCCGAGAATTTCATGCAAAGTTTATTAGAAGGCTTGATTTAGTTTTTGAGAACAAGCATTTCATTTTAGAGATTCCATACCATCGATATTTATTAATACTCAATGCAAATCAAGCACAGACCAGGCGACACCCATGCAGATAGAACTCAAGTTAATCAAGTTAGGTTAGCAATGTCTGATTTTAATTTTTGAAGAATATCACCTGATCAGACTATAAAAAACGAACAATATAGTTTTTCTGTTAAACAGAAGTCTATATTGTTCTTTTTTTTATGTTTTGTGTCAGACTTTGGTCGCAGGTGATTTGTTTCTGTCTTTATTAGTCTTTTGTTTATAAAGATAAATAGGGATTCCCAAGGCTGTTAGAAGAATGCCCATTAAGGCAAGTGGAAATTGGTTCTTCAAAGTTAGGACGAGAATAAAGATACCACCGATAATGGCGATTATTGGAATAAGGGGATAGAATGGGACCTTGTATGGACGATAAAGGTCAGGTTCTTTTTGAAGCAATCGGATAACAGCGAAAAAACAAGTGTATAGAAAATCCAAATGACAAATATTAGCATATCAGACAGCATGTTAAAGCCCCCAAACAAATCATGACAATAGCAATAGTGATTTGTAGCCAGCCAGCCATATAGGGCACCTTATGTTTGTTTAATTTAGTCAATTGGTTTGAGAAAGGCAACATGTTGTCAATAGCAAGTATGTCAGGTAGGCGCATACCCGTCATGACGTAGCCATTAATGGTACCATAAACTGAAATCAGGATACCAATGGTAATGAGTTTACCTCCGATTGATCCGAAGTAATATTGGGCAACCTGCATGGCTGCAGCATCATTACCAGCTAATTGATGGTTAAGGAAGGCAAAGTTGATCAGCCCATAAATCATCATGATTCCTAGCATCCCCCAACCAATAGCCTTTGGCAAATCACGAGCTGGATTTTTAAGTTCACCAGCGATATTGCCGACATGAATCCAACCATCATAGGCAAACATCGTCGACAGAAGACCATTTCCGAGAGCAGTAACAATCCCTCCAGAATGAGTGTTGGTTTCTATTGGAAAAAGGTTGACAGTGACATTGGTATCAGCAAGCCAACCGAAGACGATAATCGCTCCAATGGGAACAAGCTTGGCTATTAGGGTTACTGATTGCAAAGCACCGCTAGTCTTAGCTCCTAGAAAGTTGATTAAAGTCAAAGATCGAGAAGTAAGGGTAGCGATTGGAATCGTCAGACTAGGCGGCAAGTCAAAAAGGCTTTTAAGTTGGGTAGCAAAAATGATGGCTAAGGCCGCTACATTGGCTGGAAAATAGATAAGGACTTGTGCCCAACCAAGAAGAAAGGCAGAGAACTTACCATAAGCCCGCTCGATATAAGGAATCATTCCGCCTGTTTCAGGGATTGCAGCAGCCAGTTCAGCACCTGTTAAACCAGCACAAAGTGAACTGATACCAGCAAGTCCCCAAACCAAAAGATGTAAGCTAGCTGAACCAGTAGTACTAGAAACACTAGCTGCTTTGAAGAAGACACCTGCGCCAATAACAGTTCCCATGACGGTTGACAAAGCTGGAAAAAAGGTCATGGTTCTTTCTAAGCCATCTTGGTGGTGGCTAGACTTGGCTTAGGTGTGATTAATTGCTAACATGGAAAAATCCTCTAAGAATCAGTCATTTACGAACAGCTTACTCGAGAAGTCAGACTAAAAAGCCTCAGGGATGAACGCATTGCTATTGTCAGTAAGAGCTGTCCTTTTACAGACTTTCTAAATAAGGCAACACTCTAGCATAACCCATAAGCGGGCAGATACAAAGTGAAAGTTTTTGACAGATTTTTCCAATAATTGAAAGACAAACCTAGAACGGATTTGATGTGATAAAATAATACTAAAAATGATCACCAAGGGAGGTAGCAGATGTCACTATTAGATTATGGTAGATTAGGTATGGGAACATGGAATCTGGGAGACAACCCCGAATCGCGTCAGGAGGAACTTTCTGCTCTAAGATACGGTTTAGACAAGGGCTTAAAAATCATCGACACAGCTGAAATGTACGGTAATGGACGCTCAGAAAATCTTGTCGGAGAAGCTATTTGGCCCTACAACCGCGAAGATCTCTATTTAATATCTAAGGTTTTGCCTAGTCATGCTAATAAAACTGATTTGGAAACTAGTTTGGATAATTCCTTAAGAGAACTGAAAACGGACTATTTAGATCTTTATCTTTATCACTGGAGAGGCGGAACGCCTTTAGAAGAGACGGTTGACGAACTAGAACGTATGGTAGACAAGGGAAAAATTAAAGCCTGGGGTGTTTCAAACTTTGATGTGGAAGACATGGAGGATTTAATGGCTACCAAGTTTGGAAAACATTGTCAAGCTAATGAGGTCCTTTATCATCTTGGCTCACGTGGCATCGAAGTTAACTTGAAACCTTACCAAGATGAGCTAAGGATTCCGACAATTGCTTATTGTCCACTTGCTCAAGCGGGGGATTTAAAAAGGCAATTATTCAGTCATAAGGCTGTCCAACAAGTGTCTGAAGACTTGGGCATAACTGTTTATCAAGTCCTTCTTTGTTTTACGCTTGCTCAGTCAAACATGGTTTCCATCCCGCGAACTGGTCAAGTCAAACATATGATGGAACTCGTCGACTGTCTGTCGATTTCCTTAGATAAAGACCATTTAGGCTTACTTAATCAAGCCTTTCCTGCTCCAAAGAAACGCGTACCTTTAGACGTTCAATAAAAAGAGGAGCCGATACTGGATCGGACTCCTTTATTAAACATTAAAAGATGCGATAAACATATGGATTGTCTGGTTGGGAAACTTCTTGGCTCTCTTCAATATGAAGGACGGGGAGGTTTTCTTTGAGTTGGTTATTGTATTCGGTTGAAATGGTACCGGAGACCTTGACCCAAGTATTGTTATCAAAGCTCTCAGTGTTACCGGTTGTTGATAGGCCGTAGACACCGGAATCAGCGATACAATGAATAATGCCAAAGCGAAATAGATATTGATAGCCCTGGTGGCCAGGTTCGTTATAGACAAAGCCAACGAAAGAAATTTGTTTACCAGCAAAAACATCAGGATAGAGATAAATCAACTCCATAATCTCCATATAGTTTTTACTCGTAATCTCAATAGTATCAAGGTTTTGATAGGCCTTTAATTCGCGCTTCATTTCCTTTTGATAGGCATTTTTGGTGAAATAAAGGCTAGTGTCAGGTTTTAGGTATTGTACCGTAGTACCATCATCAGATTCCCCTTTGCCGACAGATCCAACTGCTGTTGGAAAGGTATACCCTTTAGCTGAAACAGTTGTAGAATCAAGAGTTACAGTAGGAACTAGTAAACCAACTAAAACTGGAAATACTAGAATCATAGGACTGGTCAACTTTGCGAGTTTTCCAGACAAATGAGAATGGAGTTTGAGATTCTTCATCCAGATGATGAGTTGAACCACGGCTAAGACAAAAGACAAAATCATGGCAATGAAAGCCAGATAAGAATAGTGAATGTTGATATACTGGTCCAATTTACCCGACAAGTAAAGGTACATGCTGAGCTCAAAATAGCCAGCTAAGATTAAAAATCGAATCATGTAAAAACTCCTAAGGCGAGACAATAAAGGGACACGATAACAGCAGAAACCGCGATAAACTGAAGGATAAAGCCTTTTTTAAAGCTAGTCCACATCATCATTAGGTTTTTGATGTCAATGATGGGACCGATGAGCAGAAAAGCCATGACAGGTGCCGGTCCAAAGCTAGAGAGGAGGCTGGCACCGATAAAGGCATCCGCTTCACTACAAAGCGAGAGGACAAAGGCTAAAACCATCATGACCAAGATTGCTGTCAAAGAACTTCCAGCCAAAGATGTTAAAATGCGCGTTGGTAGGTAAATTTGCATGGCAGAGGCAATCAAAGTCCCAAATACCAAGTAACGACCGGTATCAAAGAATTCATCGATGGCATGAGACAGGGAGTAAAAGATTTTTTTCAGATGGCTATGCCCACTGTAATCATGAAAATGCAGGGCTTCTTTTGAAGGCATCCGAATATTTTCATCTGTCAGGTAGGCTAAGAGTATTCCCAGCGCAACTGCCACCAGAATAGCACCTGTTAAACGCCAGATGACAAACTGCCAAGAATTTCCAAAAGCAGAATAAGTTGCCAGAATAACAATGGGATTAATCACCGGAGCCGTCGCTAAAAAGGGAACGGCTGTATAACTGGGGACTTTTTTCTCCATGAGACGATTAACAATGGGGACAATACCACACTCACAAGAGGGGAAAATAATTCCAATGAAAGTACCGAACAAAATACGCAAAAAGCGATTTTTGGGAAGGTGTTTGGTCACTTTATCTGGGGTGACGTAAACTTCGATAAAGCCTGTTAAAATAGCCCCTAAAAGAACAAAAGGCAGTGCCTCAATGATAATGGACATGAAAATAGCCATCCATTGTAGAACACTGTCAGGTAATTGATTAAAAACTGACATGAGTAACCTCACTTCATCCAAGATTTAAGATAATGGAAAAGGATTCCTAAACAAAAGGCTGATGCCATTATGATCAGAACATTGACAGAAAATGACCATGGTAAGATATCTGTTAAAAATGCACTAAATCCACAAAGTATTATATTAAACAGAAGGTCAATTTTAGGATAATTAGTTGTTGTTTTCTTTTGGCTCATCGTCTTTTTTTCCTTTTTTAGGATCTGAATCCATATTGTCAGGCAGTTTAGCAAAGCTTGCAAACAGACTTTCTAGCTTTTCGTCTTTTTTATATGAAATAGCCATAAGGCACCTCCGATTTTCTAGTATTGCTATTATACTATCATTTTTTTTGATTAGCTTAAAGCAATTATATTTTGAGATGGGCTGTAGATGAAGCAGCTGATTGTCTAAAAAGAAAAGAACCGTTGGAATACGGTTCTTTAGTCAGTCTGATTTTTTAGGCTCTTGTTTAAGAGGAATTACCAGTGAGTACTGGCTGCTCTTAGCTTTTGGGGGATCAACGTTGATAAAAGTATCGAGTTGCTGCGCTAATTCTTGAGCGATATACAGTCCTAAACTGGCATATTTCGAGAGTCTTTCACACGGTAAAGATAGTTGAAAAGCTTATCCCTATCAAAAACCTTCGAATTTAACTTATCGAAAAACGTTTTGGCTTCTTTTTTATTTTGCAGTTGCTAGTTGTTCAGACTGGAAGGATTGTGTTGAGCTGACTTGAGCTTTTTTAGCATCTTTTTTGGCACAAAGGTTAGCATAGACGGTTCCCCATAGGGTGTGGACAATGGTACCAGCAGCACCAGCGAGAGCAGCCAACGGTGAAAAGTGTGCCACGCCCAGACTAGCAGCAAGTGAGGTATTTTGCAGTCCAACTTCAATAGCCATAGTGCGTTGACTAGCAAGGTCATAGTTAAAGAGTTTGGCTAGTCCCATTCCAGCAAAATAACCTGATAAGCTGTGGAGGAAAACAACCAAGAAGATGATCCAACCCGTTGATAAGAGATTATCACGATTAACAGCAACTGTTCCAACCAGCACCATTAAGACTGCTAAGGATGAAAATGTAGGCATTGCCACACTGACTTTTTGGGTGTATTTCCCAAAGAAGGCATTGAGGATCATACCACCGACAACAGGGAGTAAGACGACTTGAGCCACTGACATAAACATAGCAGTGAAGCTCATTTCAAAGTAAGAACCGCCATAAAAGGTTAACATAACAGGCGTCATCAAAGGTGCTAATAAGGTAGATACTGCTGTGGCAGAGATAGACAAGGGAACATCTCCGTTAGCCAGATAAGCCATGATATTTGATGATGTTCCACCCGGCACAGACCCAAGTAAAATCAAACCAAGAGCTACTTGATCAGGAAGATTGAAAAGCTTGGCCAGCACAAAACCAGAAAAAGGCATAAAGAAGAATTGGAGGACTTCAACAAAGATAACACGAGAAGGACGACGGAAAACTTCGCTAAAATCTTTCATGGTCAAAGTCAACCCCATAGTGAACATGATGAACTGCAAAAGTGGTGTTAAATAAGCTGTAATCCATGTAAAGAGGTTAGGAAGAGTCAATGCCATGGCAGCGACAGCAAGGACAACATAAGAAAGGTAATCTCTAAAAACTTGGTTGCATTTATAAAATAATGTCATAATCATTCTCCTGATATTTCTAACAAAAAAGCTTCCCACAATGAGTGGAAAGCCTACAAGCAAGTCCACTCGTACGACGAATAGGACTTGGCAATATCATCGGTAAACGACGTCTGCTAAGTCCTGATTTTAATAATAATGACTGCTTTAGTATTTGAAACTGTCATTACGAGTGTCTCCAATCTTTTATGATAATGCTAATACTATATCTTAACTATTCAGAAAAATCAAGTAATTTTTCAAAAAAATCAAAAAAATCTGAAAATAAGTCCTTGGTTTACAACGACAGGATAGAGATGGATCTGCCATACAGAAATACCGAAGGAAGAATTCAAACATATGATATTAAGTAGCATAGTATCAGAGGATGTTGATAAAGTAATGTTTTATAAGGATGATATTCCATTCTCAACTAATCATGAACTACCATTTTAGATCAATTATTTTTAAGTTTTGCATCTATAAATACACCCTATTCTTTACTGTATTTTACAGGTCATTAATGAAAAATAGAGAATGATAAAAGAACGAAATATTAGAAGAATTGAGTGGTGCAACAAGTATAGTCAAATGAATTAGCTTTCAGACAAGGAACGAAAGACGTAGACAGTACTCGCGTATGGCAAGTCGAAAGTAACGAAGTATCAAAGTTAATTCAAAAGACGATATAAGGTGTCAATTAGCCATTGCAACCTGCACTCATGATACTATTTTAGGTGGACTTGGAACATCTAATCCAGAAAGTTTATGTACTTATATGAGAAAAGTCTGCAAGTAATACCTCTCAAAGAATAAGGTTATTGTTAATAGGGTGGACGATTATTTCGTCCACTTTTTATTGATATTTCTATGAAAATCTGTGATTGTTTTCTCACTTTATTTTCCTAAAGCGCTTATTTTTTGCTATACTTTTTTTAGTTATCATGTTTCCATTTAGGAAATTTGAGTGACCGTTTAGGATTTACTGACTCAATGCGATTCTTTCTATGGTATTTTTCCTTTAGGAGGGTATTAAAATGACAGCTATTGTTTTTAGAATGAATCGTCATTATCAAAAAATTCCTTTATCAAACGTTTATTATATGGCAACTCATCCGACTAAACCTCATAAGCTGAGGATGGTTACAAATATTGGAATAATGGACTTTTTCGATCATCTAAATAAGTTAGAAAAACGCTATTCAGGTTATCTTGTAAGATGTCATAGAAGTTGCTTAGTTAATATGACTAAGATTAGGGAAATTGATTTTAGTGAAAGAACACTGATTTTGGAAAGTCCAGATGAGATGCGTGTTCCTTTTTCGAGAAGGCGTCAACAGCAGCTACTACAATCATGGTTAGAAGAAGAAGGAGAAATGAGATGAATATTTTTGTATTAGAGGATGATTTTGCGCAACAGACACGGATGGAAACACTTATTAAAGAGATTGTTGCTAAACATCAGTTAGACGTTGAAAGTGTTGAAGTGTATGGTAAGCCCGACCATTTATTAGCAGCATCAAAAAAGAAGGGAGCCCATCAATTATTCTTTTTAGATATTGAAATTAAAAATGATGATATGAAAGGGTTAAAAGTAGCTAAGGAAATCACGTATAAAGATCCTTACGCAAACATTGTTTTTGTGACCACACACTCAGAATTTATGCCCTTGTCGTTTAGGTATCAAATCAAAGCCTTAGACTATATTGATAAAGAATTGGAAACGGTCGATTTTGAAAAGCGTATTGAAGATAATATCCTATACGCACAGACAAGAGATAGTAAAACGGTGATAGAAGATTCCTTTTATTTTCAATCAAAATATAACCAAATTCAGTATCCTTTTAATGATTTGCTTTATATAGAAACATCACCACGTCCACATCGCGTCATCCTTCATACGGCTGTTGATCGCATGGAATTTACGGCTAGTTTATCAGATATTGTTAAGCAGGATAGGCGATTACTACAATGTCATAGGTCTTTTGTTATTAATCCTATGAATGTTATCAAGGTGGATAGACATGAGCGGATTGCTTATTTAAAGGACGGTTCAACGTGCTTAGTTGCACGTCATAAAATGGATCTTTTACTGAAGAGCATAGCAGATTTGCATTGATGGGAGAAATAATGGAGTTCCTTTTTGATGTATTCGGTGTATTTATTGCGTTTGGATTAGATCTATTTTTATTTTTATTTATAAGTAAACGCAAGTTTTCTGTTAGAACGATTTTTATAGCATTTCTTTTATATGAATTGCCTTTGTTATTAACATCTAGTTTGCAAAATTTTTTATTTCTTGATTTTAATTTTATCCCATACTTATATCGAGCATTAGGGATGTTATCAATACCATTGTTTTTTTTAAGGGAATTACCAAAAAGTTTGCTTATTTTTTACGGTCTGTTTCCTATAACATTGAGAAATTTATTTTATAGATCTATTTCTTTTTTTCTTTTGCCAGTTTTTAGTTTAACAAACGATTATCTTGATTCGACAAAGTACTGGCTATTTTTCTATATCTTATCTGCCTTTTTGAGTACTCTATTTTTGAGATGGTTAAAATATGACTTTACCATCTTAGAACGAAAAAATTTGGATTCAGGCGAAAAACAGTTATTAAATTTCATAAATATTGTAATGATTGTATACTTTATTTTGATAGAAATATTTACATATTTAGAATTTGAAAAATCATTAGAAACATTAGCCTACAGAAAGTTCTTAGTTATCTTGTTATTGATTCTCTTTATAGGAATTATAAATATACTTGATCGACGTTTGCGTGAGAGAGTCCAAAAAGATTTAATTTTACAAAGAGAGTTACAATTAAAAGATATGGAAACTTATAGCAAGCGGATTGAGGAACTTTACAAGGAAGTTCGTAGTTTTCGCCATGATTATGCCAATCTTTTGACGACTTTGAAGTTGGGGATAGAGAGTAAGGATATTGATGCGGTTAATGAAGTTTACCAATCTGTTCTCAAGGATTCTAATAAAACATTGAAAGATCATAAATATGATATTGGTAGGTTAACGAATATAAAAAATTCAGCCTTAAAAAGTTTACTTGCTGCCAAATTTATTCAAGCTACTGAAAAAAATGTATCCATTAGTTTGGAGGTTCCAGAAGCAATTGAACCTAAGGGAATGGATTTAATTGATTTTATTACGATAGTTTCCATTTTATGCGATAATGCTCTAGATGCTGTTTTAGATGCAACCGTATCATCAATTAATATTGCCTTTTTTTCTGAAGGAAATAAACAAATATTCATCATTGAAAATTCTATGAAAAATGAATCACTAAATATTGAGGATATATATAAGTTTGGGGTAAGTAGCAAAGGTAATGGAAGAGGAGTAGGACTATATAGTGCACATCAAATTATAAATAAATATCCTAATATTTCATTAAAAACGACTAGTCACAATTATATATTTGCACAAAACTTAGAAATTAAACATTATAATAGTTAACGCTTTTAATGATGAGATGAGGCTGTGGTAAAAAATATTTTGACGAGTGTTTTAAAAAAAAGATAAAATTAGTTGATTTTAATTTAGAAAATTAGTTACCAATCTCGCCTTGAGATGAAAATAAGCAAAACTGGCATTAGTTACTATGAATAGGGAGAAGCAGTGAACATTTATATATTAGAGGATGACCTTTTCCAGCAATCCTATTTAGAATTTTTGGTTGAGGAAATCTTGGTGACAAAAGATTTTAAAAGCAGTACCATCTTTTCTTTTGATGAACCGGAAAAATTATTATCAGTTATTTCTGGTAAGGGACAGAAGCAAATTTTTCTGTTAGATATCGAGATTCACCAAAATGAGCAGGCGGGCTTACAGTTAGCACAAGCTATCAGAGAGCAGGACCCCTTAGCTACAATCGTTTTTATCACGACCCATACTGAAATGATGCCACTTGTCTTCCAGCTGCAAGTCGGTGCCATGGATTATTTAGACAAGGACCTTTCCAGAGAAGACTTGAAGCAAAGGCTGACATCTTTGTTAGAAAAAATAAACGAGAGTAGTGAGCTAGTAGATTTGGAGGACTACTTTGTTTATGAGATGGAGTACACAGAGGTCCAACTCCCCTTTGCTAAAATCAACTACATCGAGACCTCCCCAAGACCTCATAAATTAATTCTCCACACCAACACAGACCGCATTGAATTTACAGGAAAATTACAAGAAATCCTACAAAAAGAAAAACGTTTCATCAAGTGTCATCGGTCTTATGTGGTCAATCCGAAAAATATCAGTAAAATCAACACTAAAGAAAGAGCAGCCTACTTTAGTGACGGTAGTTCTTGTATTATTTCAAGAACAATGGTCAAAGAGTTGAAAAGAATAGTGAAAGAAGGGAGAGAGGTGTGACCGATTTAGTTCAATTTTTAGTTCAGTTCATTGACACACTGTGTTTTGTTTTTCTCTTTGCATTTACACAGGACAAAAAAATTACATTATGGCAATGTTTACTAATTGCTTTAGGAAAATACATAATCTTTTCAATACTATTTCTTTTTTTACCGAATTTCTTTTTTGAATTGGTCACTCCATTTTATTTTTTAAGTGTTTCTTTTTTATTAAATAGAAAATTAGAAGCTTGTTTACAGATATTTAGGGGACTTTTTCCGATAACGCTACATCATATTATTTATCTTGGTTTGATCTATTTTATTATCCCCTTAGCTAAGATGGGTTATGAAGATGTTAATCGGAGTGTCATTATTTCAATCTCCCTTTCTATATCATCAACAATTATCTCTTATTGTTTTTTGAAATATTTTAATTATTATTTTAAAACAGAGTACTTTGCTAAATTAAACGCACAAGAGAGACGCTTTTTAATAATTATTAATGTTAGTATGATTTCATACTATATATTAATAAAATACGTTGTGCAAAGTGTAGGCGTTGATACCGACCTCTACAAAGCTTCAATTGTTTTTATTTATATTGTTTTCTTTTTGACCATGATCAATCGTCTTGATAAATCAATGCAGATTGAATTAAAAGAAGAGTTGATGTTTCAAAAGGATTTACAACTTCAAAATTTAAAAGAATACAGTAAGCAAATTGAAGATTTGTATATTGATATTAAACGTTTTAGACATGATTACCTGAATATCTTAAGAACGTTAGCTATCGGAATTGAAGAGAAAAATTTTACTGTCATTGAATCCATTTATCAGGAGACGATAAAAGACACAGATAAACCATTCAAGAATACCAAGTATGACATTGGACGATTAATCAATGTTAAAAATGATTCATTAAAAAGTCTGCTTGCCGTTAAGTTGACACAAGCTAGGGAAAATGGGGTAGTAACGTCTATTGAAATTCCTACTACAATTGATGTAGAGGATATTGAAATGATTGATTGTGTTACGATAATCTCAATATTATTAGATAATGCAATCGAAGCTGCTTTAAAATCCGAAAAGAAAATATTAAAATTAGCTTTTTTCGAAACAGTTTCACAACAGATAATATTAGTTGAAAACACGATAAAGGAAGAGAGGATTGAAGTCAAACAGCTCTTTGAATTAGGCTTTAGTTCAAATGGATACGGTAGAGGGATCGGACTAGCAAATGTTTCTTCAATTATTGGAAAATATCCACATATTGTTTTAGAAACAAAATCACAAAATTACTATTTTACTCAAACAATAAAAATAAAAAAGAGAGTAAAGAGAGCGATGTAAAAATCGGATTTCTACTAAATGACCAATTTTTACATCGCTCTCTATTTTTTCTTCAATTGATTTAGCTTCTCAACTTTCTAACGTGCTTTATAATCTGTTTTATGAATAATATCAAGAATTTTTTTAAAGATACTCTTACCTTTTCCTCCATCAATTTCAGCTAATTCTTTTTCGCTAAGCTCCTTGAATTGTTTAGACGTTTTTAAATGAGTCATTATTGCTTCTCCTTTTCGTAATAATGTTAAGTATAAACTAGATTTGTCTATTTATAACCAAAAATCCTGAATGGTTGTTATTTTGTTCTGAATGGATAAAAAACTAAGAAATTCAAGTTAAATATGATTTAAGTAAGTAGTATCGATTTTATTGTATATCATTCAAAATCTTATCCTTGTAATAATTAAAGAATGTTTTTTTCCCGATAATGCTTGTCACTCTTCCCTGCATGCCATATTTCAGAATACGGCTATCAGCTTCTGAAATCTTTGCCTGCGCTTTGACTTTAAAAAGATTTCCCTCCTTGGTTTCAGTTGAAGAAGCGTCGATAGCTCTGACTTTACCAATAACCACCAAATCTTGATTGCTGACTTTATCTAATCTGAGACGGACAGTTTGTCCTTTTTTAATTGTCGCAATGTCACTGGAATTGACGTAGTAAGTAATAGTGACTTTCCTCGTCTTACTCATATCAGGAAGGATCTGCGCAATCTCAGTCCCTTTTGGAATGATGCTCGTTTTAGATAGATGTTTTAAGAGGTGAACAATACCGTCTTGCGGCGCTTTAATCGTGTTATTTTGAACTTGAACATCTGCTTGTTGGAGTTTTCCCTCAAGCTCCGCGATTTGATTGGTAACAGTTGTCAACTGGTCATCCGTTTTTTGGATGTACTCCGTTCGGAGAATATCAATTTGTGATTGACCGTTTTGTGAGGCATTCTCTGTTAAAATAAACTTACCTCGGCTGTGGCTGAGGATTTCTTTAATTGTACTTTTAGGCGTGTGATACGTTAATAACTTTCCTCTTGCAGATCTAAAAGAAGTCATAGCCGTTTGCGGTGCTTGTTGTGATGGGATTTGAGGGGTCTGTTCCTGTATTCCTGTTGCGACATCTGGCTGACTAGAGGGGAGATTTGGCGTCTGAGGGACTTGAATTCCCTGATCTTGTTGTGGTGTTTGGCTAGGGTAGGGATAATTCCCATAGGGTTGTGATGGTGTCGTTTTAGGTTCCAATTCCTTTACTTTAAGCATAAAACTGTTATAAGTATTCAAATAGCCAAATTCATCCACACCATCATCAATGAAAAAATTAACCCCTTGCTTTAAACTGGCTTTCAAGGTTTCAAGACCAATTTTTTGCCGTTTAGCACTGGCTAATTGAGTTTCTAGAGCCGTTTTCTGAGATTCATCCATCGTCTCAGAATAGTTTAGGAGGACATCGTCTTTTTTGACGACTTTATTTTCCTCGAGGTGATGACTTGATAAGGGATTATCACTAGTTGATTGAATCGAGGCAATGACACTGGTTGGTGTGATTTCACCAATCGTTGAAACACTAATTTCTTTCCTGGCTACTAAAGAAAAGAGTCCTAAGAAGCCAACTAATAGGAGTAAGGGGTAAATCAGTAAGGTCGCAAAATTTTGGTAGCGTCTTCTGTAAAATTCAGCACTTTGAAAAAGATTCGGATTCATAAATTCTCCTTATTTACTAAATAAATGATAATAAAACCCTTGTCGTCTGACTAAGTCTCTATGCGAGCCTTCTTCGACAACTTTTCCTTGCTCTAGAACAAGAACTTTCTCCGTACGTTGGGCGATACTCAAGCGGTGAGCGACAAAGATAATGGTCTTATCAAGGGCTAAGAGGTTGTCAATGACCTTTTTCTCAGTTAAGACATCTAACCCACTAGTAGCTTCATCAAGAATGAGTGTTGGTGCTTTTGTGAGCAAGGCACGAGCTAGAGCAATGCGCTGCTTTTGACCACCAGATAGGCCGGCTCCATCTGAGAGTTCGGTCTGATAGCCCATGGGCATCTGCTCAATGTCTTGACGGATTTCTGCAATCTCACAAGCCTTCAGGATGTCTTCTTGGCTAACGGTTTCTTTGATACCTAGGGTGAGGTTTTCAAGAATGGAGCCATTAAAAATATAGGCTTGTTGAGGCAAGTAGTTGATATGACGTCGTAGCACTTTCTTATCCAACGTTTTAAGATCCGTGCCATTCAAGCGAATAGTCCCTTGATAAGGTTCGTAAAAATTGACAATCATCTTGGCAAGAGTTGTTTTGCCTGAGCCACTAATACCTACGAGAGCAACTTTTGTTTTTTCCTTGATGGTGATGGTAATATCAGACAAGGTGTCTCGTCCAAAACCATATTTATAAGAGACCTGATCAAAAACAATATCCCCTATAAGTGTGGCAGGATCGGTCTCAAAGGTCTGGTCTTTAAATTCGGAATCAACCAAGTAGACTTCATTGAGACGTGTGTTGGCAACTTTGGCAGATTGCAACTTGGTTTGCAAGTTGATGATATTTTCAAGGGGGTCAGTGAAATAACTTAACAGGGTATTAAAGGTGATGAGCTGACCAACGGAAATCTTTCCTTTAATGACAAGGTCTGATCCCAACCAGAGAATGAGGACGTTTAGAAGGAGTTGAGCGCCTTGCTTCAAGGCTGATTGAAGGGTTGACAGTTTGCTTAAGGTAAAGGATTTGTCTAAGTAATCGACAAATTCACGGTCAATCTTTTGATAACGAATTTCTTCGCTAGTTAATGACTTAATCGTTTCAATCCCATTAATATCCTCAATAATAGCTGAACTAACCATGGAGTTGCTTTGCATGACATCGTTATTCATGCGTTCAAAAGGTTTCATAAAGGCAAAAATAATCCCCAAATAAATGGGAATGGAAACTAAGGAGAGAAAGAAAAGGTTGGGGTTTTGAAGTAACAAGACACTTCCGACGATGATGACGATAGAGAAATCTAGGAAAAGGGAAAGAATAGTTGAAGCTAGTGCATCGATAATGGCATTGGCATCAGTAAAACGTGAGATAATTTCCCCAGTGCGTCTAGTCGCAAAAAAAGACATGGGCAAGTTAAAGATGTGCTTGATATAAGATAAAATGACATCAATCGTCAAACGCTGACTGAGCACAGTGAGGAGGTAGTCTCTGGCAAAGGTCATGATTTGTTGGATGATGTAGGTGATAATCAATCCAACAGAAATAATGCCCAGCGTGGATAGCATGTGATTGGGAATATAATCATCTAAAATGGATTGTAGATAATAAGAACCAACAATGTTAATGATGGTCACAAGGAGGCTAGCAATGACAATCTGACTAATAACAGCTTTCTGCTTAAAAATGAGGGGCAGAAAACTGGTCAAGCCATTCTTTTTATCCTTATGGGGCTTGTAGGATGGTTTAGGTCCCATAAATAAGGCAACACCAGTCCATTCAGAAAGGAAGGTATCGTAGGACATTTTAGTGACTTTGACACTAGGATCAGGATCACCAATGACTAGCCCTTTCTTGCCAGCCTGATAGACAACATAGTAGTGTTGTAGTTTTCCTTCCTTATTGACATGGGCGATGAAAGGATAGGGAACATCATCCATTTCAAAGAGACTAGCATCCGCTTGGATGGCTCGTGTTTCAAAGTCGATTTCTTGAGCAGCCCTGACAAGACCAAGAGCAGTAGTGCCCTCCTTATTGGTTTTAGCGAGTTCTCTTAAGTGAGCGAGTGAGTACCTAGACCCATAAAAAGTAGCAATAGAAGCCAAAGCTGCCACCCCACAATCCCTAGCATCAACCTGAGGGATAAAAGTTCGTTTATATGTTGACATTAAAACTCCTTTAATATTTTTAATTTATCGTAAGCTATTTAATACTATCAAAAATAAAGTAATGAAAATGAAAAAATCCTAAATGGTAAAAATAAGGTCTTAAACGGTAAAAAAATGACCGTTCAGAACAAAAAAATGACCATTCAGTATTTTAATGAAAAAATAACTAAATGTGAGTTACAATAAAAATGTGGTCGCGACATACAATATAAAATAGATCAAGGAGGTGAAAAATTACGAAAAAGAGTATTTATAATTAGAAATATGAGATTTTATAACAAACTATAATTTTTGGTAATTTTTCTTATTAAGGTAGGTGAAAATTTAATGAGTAAATGTTTGAAAAAAGTTCTAATTTTTAGTACTGTAATGTTAGTAATAATTGCTGATTTTACTGGTAGAACACATACTTTTTTGTCTAGTAGATCTCAAATAGTGTATGCTGATAGTAGATATGTTGTTATGAGTAAAGTTTTGTCAAAACAATAGGTACGAGATTGGGCCAAGTCGATAAGGCAAGGTGAACGAGTAGGCAAGGCATCTGCTTCAGCGGTGGGTTATCTTGTTAATTTAGCTTTTCCTGGTGCGGGTAAAATATTTTCCCTTGCTGGATTCGTCAAGCCAGCTTATCTTTCAAAAGTAAAGCAGGCTGCTGATCAAGGTAAAAGAATAAAAATGGTAGTTACTGATTCTAAAACAAACCATACTTCTTATTCAGTATCATATCAATTAACAATCGTAAATTAAGGAGGGGATTATGTTGTTTTTGAAAAGATGGTTTAATATTTTTTCTTGGTTTGCGACATGGCAAGTCATATATTCAGCCTTATCTGATTACTCGGTGTCATCTAGCTTAGTGTTTATTTTGATGCTCATATCTGGACTTCTAGCTTGTATTCCAGTAAAGTTCTATGAGAAGTTAAAAACTCAAATGAAAAAAGATTTGGCTTAATTTTATAACAAGAATAACAATAGAATACTAAACGTTTTGTAGTCTATCTTTTTTAAGAGTTCGGGCAAAAAGTCCAGCCTCTCAATATAGAGTTCGTTTTAACATCCTAACGCAGTGGTTTAATGGCAGTTTCGTTTGCGTTTCACGCTTGGAAACATAGCTATTCAACTGTTCGGGGGTGGGAAGACGAACTCTTTTCTCTTATTCTTAAGGAAATAAATTCTATTTATTCTGTGATTGATATTTTTATGTTGTGGAACAGTATTCTTTCTATACTTTAGTTATCATTTTTCTAGTAAAGATGCTATAGGCTAATATTTTCTTACCATTCACAACATCAAAACGACCATTCAGGATTTTAATAAAAAAATAACCAAATGTGAGTTATAATAAAAATATAGTCGCGACATACAACATAAAATAAGGAGGTATTCAGATGAATACAAAAACAATAACAAGTTTTCAAGAAATACAATTGGAAACTTTATCTAAGATAAATGGTGGAGCAAAAGATGAATTTTCCAAAATGATTTACAATACTGGAAAAGGTATTAGAAATGGGATTATTGATGCAGGAAAATTTGCGGATAAGACCATAAAAAAAGGGAAAAGAATGGTTTGTGGAAGAGTTGATTTTTGCTAAAAATAATAGGAGAAGTTGATATGATAAAAAATTATAATCTGAGTGATGATGAATTAGCAGTAATCCAAGGTGGCGGAAAGGGACCTGTTATTAAAGTGTGACTATGGATAGTTTATTTAGGATTAATGATAAAATCTTAAACTTTAAAAAAAGTATATTTTTTTGTTTAGGTTTTATATCTTTAACGTTTCTGATACAATTGCCATATGCACTCATTATCAAAGATGATACTTTTCGAGAACAGAGCTATATACCAGAGATACTTGTCAAGTTAGTTGCCTTTGTAATGATGTATCTGGCACTATTTTATATCATCAGAAAGTTTTCTATTTGGTCTGGTACACCGTTAACCATGTCAATTTTTAAGTTGGATAGCTCATTAAGAAAAACTTTTACAAAATATCTTCTTGGTTTTTTAATACTTTATCTTATTTTTCTTATCTTAGTGTATCTTAAAACAATCACACTTACAGTGACTCCAGTACCAACAGTGTTAAATTGGGACAAACACCCATTCATAAACGTTTTAGAGATATTACTAATAGCTATTGTTCAGCCATTTTTTGAAGAGGCACTATTTCGTGGTATATTACAGGAAAAATTATCAAAGAGATTTTCTCCTTTGTTGAGTATTATCCTTGTAGCTGTTGTCTTTTCTTTTGTTCATTTTTATACTTTTGAGATAAATGTACAATTAATTTCCGGTTTATTCTTTGGCTTTCTTTATTGGAAGTTTCGAAGCATTGAATCAACATGGATTTTTCATTCAATATATAACGGTGTGATATTTCTCATGATGATAATTTTTAACACTTAAATTTTTAGTTAGGTAATAAATAAAATAGAGGTATATATGAAAAAATTTTTTACATTAACACAAAATGAACTATCTGAATTAGTAGGTGGTGATTCAAAGAGTTACTGTGCGGAGTTGATAGCAGGTAGAATTTTTAGAAAAAGACTATTGAATCAACCTATTACTAAAGAAGATTTAAAATGTAAATAGAAAGTAAAATTAAATGAAAAAAAATACATTTAGAGAAATTCCTATTGATACTTTAGAAAAAGTTGAAGGAGGTCAAGGATTTTTCTCAAAGGTCTCAAAAAAGGTAGCAGATCTTGGTGATTCAGTAAAAGGGATCGTAAAAGGTTTAATGGGTCAATAAAAAGATATCTGCTTATAATTTAGGACAGTAAGGAAAAAAGAAATATCTATCCCAGCTTTATTGATAAAACTGGGATTTTTATAAACTTTTGTCAGCAGGTAATAAATATGAAGCAGTCTAACATTTAGCGAAATTAGAAAATGAGAACTTAAAATTCTTTTTAAAAAGTTATCTAAAGTTACATCCCAGATAAGTAGAAAATATGTAATAATTTTAAATTTTTGAGTGATATGGGATATCTTAGTTGCTAGAAAACTAATTTGTTATGTTATCTTGATATTTTTAAGAAAAAATAATTCAAAAGTAAAATAATGAGTAAAAGGAGACTTTTAATTGAGTATAGATACGATAACTTTATTGGTATTATTAGTCATTCAAACATGGATAGTACCAAAATGGCATAAAAAATATTTGTTAGCAGTGATTCCAGTAACTATGGTTTTAATGGTTTTCATGGGCAATCATTTATCATTCAATATTGTGTCAGTGCTTGGATTAGGATTATTGTTCTTTGTTTGCTATATGGCAGGATTATATCAATGGAAAGACAATAAAAAATGAAAGCAACAAGACGAACACACTATTTATTACCTCTTATATTAGTAACCGTCTATCCTTTGATGGTTCGTAAGGTACTTAGAACATTTACATTTAGTTTAGAAGTTAACTGGTCACTTTGGATTCTTATAGGAAGCAGCATTGCTTTTCTTTGCTTTAGGGCAATTCAGTCCCATTTATCGGCTGATGAATTGAAGTTAAGGTCTCCGAACCTGAAAAATATCATGCTAACTCTGGCTGCCTTTTGCCTTCTTTTGGCATGGGGGATTTTCGTGAGAGATAACTTTCCACTAACTCATAACCAAGAGGGATTGATGGTGGATTTTGCTAAAGCTAATACTTTATTTGTACCTGTTTTATATGCCAACCTTTGCTTAATTGGTCCTGTGAATGAAGAAATCATGTATCGTTTATTTGTCATTAAAGGACCAGGAGGATCTTTACCCAGAGGAGTTGATGTTATGTTATCCTCGACCTTATTTAGTTTAGCTCATCTGCATGTTTTGTCGTTGACAGATTTCCTCTGTTATTTTGTTATGGGACTTATTTTTGCTCTTGTTTTTAAGGCAACAAAGTCTATCTATTATGCCATTGGACTTCACATTTTGTGGAATAGCTTTGTCCCCTTGCTTGAGCTCTTAATTGTTATTCTTAAGATGGTGGGATAAACTTTCTACCATTTAGAACAAAAAAAACAACTATTCAGAATTTTAATAAAAAAATAAACAAATGTGAGTTATAATAAAAATGTGGTCGCGACACACAACATAAAATAAGGAGGTATTCAGATGAATACAAAAGCAATGGAAAAATTTAACGATTTGAACTTTGCTGATCTTGCTACTGTAGAAGGTGGTGATGGAGGAGCATCTTTATTATGGTTCTTGATAGGTGGGGTTTATTCATACTATGCTAATGAAGCTACGGCTAGCTGTCGGAAAAATCCTAAAAAATGGCACTGTATTAATATTAAATAATAGGAAGGAATAAGTAAAATGAGACAGGTAGAATTACAATCAGCAGAATTAGAAACTATTGTCTGTGGGAAAGTTTGTTCAGTATTTGATATTTTTTGTGTGATTGGAGAGGGGATAAAAAGTAGTAGCAAGGGGCCAGTTAGACCACCTACTTGTAGTTATCCTTCTGCTTGGAATCCAGCTCCAGTAATTAGGTGTTATTGAAGGAAGTATTTATGAAAAAAATACTTATAATTGCTATACAAATACTAGTTTCGGCACCTTTAATTTATTATATTAGAGAAACTTTTGGTATATATAGTTTCATACATTGGGGGCTATTCCTCCTTATCTACTTAGTTAATCTCATCATTTATAAGAAAATTTGTCAGAAAATTACACCTAAATAAGTTATCTCAATTTTATTAGTCACTCAATTATTGATAGTGTGGGGTAAATATAAGATTGGTTGTTAGTTTAATTTACTATGCAATTGATTTTATTATCAGGCTCCTTCTCGAACGGTAGAATTTTCCCATTTAGGACGTTTCGGTGACCGTTTAGGATTTTAATAAAAAAATAACCAAATGTGAGTTACAATAAAAACGTGGTCGCGACCCACAATATGAGATAGATCAAGGAGGTATTCATTATGAATACAA